>DASWFA010000095.1:0-6234 GCA_036394475.1 Binatia bacterium | reverse complement strand
CCCCATCCTGAAACCTCGGTGAGAGACATGGGAACGTTTCAGATGAAAAAGAGCGACGCCCTGGCGCAGCGCCAGTGGTTTATCGTCGACGCCGCCGGCAAGGTGCTGGGGCGTCTCGCCAGCGAGGTCGCGCAGGTCCTCCGGGGCAAGCGCAAGCCCGCCTTCACCCGCCACACGGACGTCGGCGACTTCGTGATCGTGATCAACGCCAAGGAGGTCCGGCTCACGGGCACCAAGGCGGAAAAGAAGCTCTACTACCGCCATTCGGAATATCCCGGCGGGCTCCGCACGACCGTGGCCCAGAAGATGCTGGCGGAAAAGCCCGAGGACCTCGTGCGTCTGGCCGTCAAGGGCATGCTGCCCAAGAGCCGGCTGGGCCGAAAGCTACGCACCAAGTTGAAAGTCTACGCCGGCGGGGAGCACCCCCACGCGGCGCAAAAACCACAGCCGCTCACATTCCGAGCTTAGGGAGCAGATCCATGGCGCAAAAAGTTTTCTCCGCTACCGGCAGACGCAAGACCTCGACCGCCCGCGTCAACTTGAAAGAGGGCAAGGGCGGCATCAAGATCAACGACCGGACCCTGGAAGAATATTTCGGCCGCGAGACCGCGCGCATGATCGTGCTCCAGCCTTTCCAGCTGACCCAGACGACCGGCAACTTCGACACCGAGATCAACGTCACCGGCGGCGGCATCTCGGGCCAGGCGGGCGCCATCCGCCACGGCATCACCCGGGCGCTGATGCTGGTCAACGGGGACTTCCGCGGGCCGCTCAAGAAAGCCGGCTTCGTCACGCGCGACCCGCGCGCCGTCGAGCGCAAAAAATACGGCCACCACAAAGCCCGCAAGCGTCCCCAGTACTCCAAGCGTTGAAAACCGTGCCCAGGAAAAAATCGCCTGCCCGGCCGGGTTCCCTGCCGGTGGCGGTGCTCGGCGCCACCGGCTACGCGGGCGTCGAGCTCTTGCGGATCCTCGGCCGCCATCCCGGCGTAAAACTCGCCGCCGTCACCTCCCAGCAATACGCGGGAAAGCGCATCAGCGACGTCTACCCGTCGCTTTTGGGGAAGTGCGACCTCGCGCTCGAAGCGCTCGCGCTCGACGCGATCGACAAGATCGCCGCCAAGGCCGAGCTCGTCTTCGCCGCGCTGCCGCACGAGACCTCCGTCGACGCCGTGGCCGCGCTGCTCAACCGGAAAAAGCGCGTGATCGATCTCTCCGCCGACTTTCGCCTGCACGACCCCAGGGACTACGACCGCTGGTACCGCGGCCACAAGGCGCCCGAGCTCCTCCGCGACGCGGTTTACGGCCTCACGGAACTGCACCGCAAAGCGATCGCCAAGGCCAACCTCGTCGCCAATCCCGGCTGCTATCCCACCGGCGCGATTCTCGGCCTGGCCCCCTTGTTCGCGGAAAAGCTGGTCCGGGGGACGGTCGTGATCGACGCCAAGTCCGGCGCCACCGGCGCGGGCCGCGCCGCGAGCGTCGACCTCTCGTTCAGCGAGGTCAACGAGAACTTCAAGGCCTACAACGTCGGCGTGCACCGCCACACGCCCGAGATCGAGCAGGAGCTCGGCGAGGTCGCCGGCGCGCGGGTGACCGTGATGTTCGCGCCGCACCTCGTGCCGATGAACCGGGGGATACTCTCCACCATGTACGTGGAGCTGAAAAAAGCCCCGGCGGAAGGCGCGCTCGAAAAGCTCTATCAGGATTTTTACCGCGGCGAGCCGTTTGTCCGCCTGCTCGCCGGCGGCGCGTTTCCCCAGACGCGGGACGTCCGGGGCTCGAACGACTGCGCCGTCGGCTTTCGCTACGACCGGCGCACCGCGCGGCTCGTCGTCGTCACCGCGCTCGACAACCTCGTCAAGGGCGCCGCCGGCCAGGCGGTCGAGAACATGAACGTCATGTACGGCTGGCCTGAAGATGAAGGGCTCCGGGGGCTGGCGCTGGTGCCGTAAGAAATTGACATTTTGCTATTGACACCGTAGACGAAGACGGTTAGTATGAGCTTCCACTTCAGTAACAGGCCTCCTGGAATTGGAAGTCGGCACCGAGGCCTCTTGTCAGTCTCTCTCCTTGCGAACATACCTAAAGGATACCACCGACCAAGGCATGGTTTTTGAGTTATTCGTTCTCCATGTTCCTGCTCCTCTTTAGAGTCCAGCTTCTCAGGGTCAAAGACATCAACAGCATTCTCTCATAGGAGGAGAACATGGGTAATAAACTATACGTAGGCGGCCTGCCTTATTCGGTAACCGAAGGGCGGCTCGAGGAAATCTTTGCGGCGCACGGCACCGTGACGTCGGCGCGGGTGATCTCGGACAAATTCACCGGGCAGTCGCGCGGCTTCGGCTTCGTCGAGATGAATTCCGGCGACGAGGCGCAAAAGGCGATCGCCGCGCTGAACGACACCGATCTCGACGGCCGCAAGCTCGTCGTCAACGAGGCCAAGCCGATGCAGAGCCGCGACGGCGGCGGCGGCAATGGCGGCGGCAACAGGAACGGCGGCGGCGGACGCGAGCGCTGGTAGTTTGACGCTTCCTTAAGAAGCCGTTAAATTAAAAATAAAAAAGGGGGGCAACCGGTCGGTTTGCCCCCCTTTTTTTTGTTCGGCGGCGGGTCTACGACGCCGGCCACGCATGGCGGACGATCATGACGATAAGCGCTAAAAAGCCGGCGAGCTGGACGGAAAAGAACGTGAAGCGCATCGCCACCACGCTATTGGTCTGCACAAAAGATACATGGATCAGCGATTGCACGACGCGGGCGGCGAGAATGCTGATCGAAAGATAGTCAACAATCGTGCCGCCGACGCCGCCGGCGTAAAGCGCGAGCACGATGGCGCCGAACACGGGAAGGTTCTCGATGCAGTTCGCGTGCGCCCGCATCGAGCGCCGGTACCAATCATCTCCTTCGACCCGGTCGGCCGGGAAACCGCCGAACGGAACGCGTCCGGTAAAAATTCGGCTCAAGCGGTACACCCCGATGGTCGAAAGCAGCAGGAGCGCCGTCCACGCCGCGAACCCGAGAAGCATCCACATCGGCACCGTCATAGAGGAGCCTCCCAATTGCCGCAGCCCTTTACGTTACGGACGGTACCTGAACGTACACGTCACAACCTCAGCTGGACGGCCCAAATGATCAAAACGTAAAGTTTGTCGCTTCTAATGGAAGCAGGCGGTTACAGCTCACTCTTCCGCCGTCGAGTAAAAAAACAATCCCACCATGGCGATCGTGACGTTGGGAATCCACGCGGCCATCCAGGCGGGGATGGCGCCGCCGTGGCCGAGGGACGTGCTGAAGGCGAGCAAAAACCAGTAGCCGAAGCCGATGAGCATGGTGAGGCCGAAGCTCAGCGCCAGGCCGGCGCTCCGGGTGTGGCGGATGGCGAAGGGGATGGCGAGCACGACCATCAAGAGCGAGACGAACGGCACGGCCATCTTGACCGCGAGATCGACCTTCTGCTCGGTGGCGTCGATGCCCTTGCCCTGCAGGTCGGCGATCTGTTTTTTGAGGTCCAAAAAGCTGAACTCCTCCGGGTCGCGCGCCAGGAGCTTCAAGTCCTCCGGCGTCTCGGAGATGGGAATCGTCACGTTGCCTTCGCGCTGGGTCAGCCCGCCGCCCGGCTGCATGACCCATTCGATCGACCGCGTCGGCAGCCAGCGCTTCAAAAGGCCGTCCCAGCGCGCCGACGGCACCTCGATCAGCCCCCGCAGCGTGAAGTCGCGGTTCAAGAGAAAAATCGTGATGCCTTCGAGTATGGCGTTCTTGGTGTCGAAGCGGTCCACGCTGATAAACGCCTCTTCCGAGCGCACCCACATGTCCTTGGTGCCGAGCAGGCTCTTGGGCTCTTTTTTCTTCACTTCCGTCTTGAAGATATATTGGGACTCGCGCGTGAACACGGGCACCAGCGCCTCGTTCCAGACGAAGTTCAAGCCGCAGATGAGCAGCGCCGAGATGAAGAGCGGCAGCGCGATCCGGTAAACGCTCAGGCCGGCGGCGCGCATCGCGGTGATCTCCTGCGAGCGCGACAGCATGCCGATGGAAAACAGGGTGGAGAAAAGCACGGCGAAGCCGAAGACCCGCGACATGAGCAGCGGCAGCTTGTAGAGAAAATAGCGGACCGCCGCCCAGACGGGGGCGCCGGCCTTGAGCAGGCCGTCGATGCGGTCGAAGAAATCGACGATCAGGTAGAGCGCCGTGGTGCAGAGCAGGCTCACGGCGACGATCTTGAAAAAGCTCCGGATGATGTAGCGGTCCAATATGCCGCCGCCGCCCATGCACCAGGACAGCATGGCGATGACTTTGTCCATCAGACCGGCCTCCCCTGCCGCATGAGGGCGATCCGGCGCGTCACCAGAAAAGACAGGTCCTCGAGCTTGCTCTGGATCAAAAAAGGCGATTCCTTGAGCGCCTTGCGGAAGAAGTGGACGGCGATCAGCGTCAGCGTGATATTGGGGAGCCAGGCGCCTACAAAGGCGGGCACGATCTCGCGCTCTCCCAGGGCCTTGCCGAGGGAAAGGAGCGCGTAGTAGGCGAGCAGCCAGGAGACGCACAGCGCGAACCCCCACGACCGGCTGGCGCGCGAGCGGGTGGGCACCATGACCAGCGAGACGCCCAGGAAGCAGAGCACGAGCGGCGCGAACGCGAAGGAGAACCTCTGGTAGAATTCGATCAGCTCCGGGGTGAAGCGCTCGCCGGTTTCGCGCTTCATATTGATGGTTTTCCGCAGCTGCCGGAACGACAGCTCCTTGGGCTCGGGATCTTTCTGCCGGCTCGGGCCGAGAATGTCTTCCGGGTCGAGCCGGAAGTCGTAGGTGTTGAACCGGGTGCGGCTGAAGCCCGGCTTCTTCGGCCGCCGCTCGTGGACGGTGCCTTCGAAGAGCTTGAAGTTGATGCTCTGCGTCTCTTCGTCGGAAAAGATGAAGGCGACCTTGCCGAAGATGTCCTGCTCGCGCTCGGGGTTGCGCCGGTCGACGATGAGCACTCCCTTGGCGGTCTCTCCCGGAGGAACGAGCTCTTCGATATAGATCAGGATCTTGGGGAAGTCGTCGTTGAAGACCTTTTCCTTGAGGCCGCTCGACACGCGGTTTTTGGCGATGGTATAGAGCGCCTTTCGGAGCGCGCTGTTGGCCGCGGGGCGGATCTCGATCGTGATAAGGAGCGTCAACAGGGATACCATCAGCGCGATGACCGCCACCGGCACCAGGATCTGCACGGGGCTCACCCCCGAGGCCTTGAGGGCGACGATCTCGTGGTCGCTGGAGAGCCGCCCCAGCCCTAAAAAGACGCCGAGGAGAAGCGCCATCGGCACGGTCATTTCCAAAAAAGTGGGCAGGATGAGCGCGAACAGCTTGCCGATCTGCAGGATAGGGACGCCCCGGTTGACCACCAGCTCGACCAGCTTCAAGATGCGGCCGACGAGGAGAATCAGCGTGAAGGTCATGAGGCCGAAGAGAAAAGGGGGGACCACCTCCGAAGCCAGGTATAGAGCCAGTGTCCGCTTCACAAGCCTGTATGTTATCTGGAAGAGAGTTTATTGTAAAATGGGCGCTCGAGAAAAAGAGGACCATGTCTAATGGACAAGCCGACCAGGCCGCTCGTCATCTTCGGGGTCAACGCGGTGCGGGAAAAACTCAAAAGCGCTCCCGCCGAGATTTTCGAGCTCATCCTATCCGACGGCCGCGAGCAGCGCGCCCGCCTGAGTCCGGTGATCGAGGAGGCGCGGCGCCTGGGCCTGCCGGTGTGCTACGTCCACCCGCACAAGCTCGACGCGCTGACCGGCGGCGCCCTGCACCAAGGCGTGGCGGCGGCGACCGCGCCCTATGCGTATCTGCCCCTGGACGGGCTGTTGGACGAGATCAAGACCGGACCGGCCCGGGTCCTGGCGCTCGACAGCCTGACCGACCCGATGAACTTCGGCGCCCTGCTGCGCTCGGCCGAGGGCGCCGGGGTCTCGCATGTTATAATACCTAAGGACCGTTCGGTGAGCGTGACCCCGGTGGTGGTCAAGGCGTCGGCCGGGGCGGTCAACCATTTGAAAATCCACCGGGTTCCGAACCTCACCCGGGCACTTCAGGACCTCAAGGAGGCCGGCTGTTGGATCGTCGGTCTGGACTCGGAGGCCCCGGAATCGATCTATGACCGGCGGTTTCCCGATCGCGTGGCGATCGTGCTGGGCTCGGAGGGAGGGGGGTTGCGGCCGCTGGTCCGCCGCGAGTGCGACTTTCTGGTCTCG
>DASWFA010000094.1:0-1555 GCA_036394475.1 Binatia bacterium | reverse complement strand
AAGGTGAACCTCACCGGCGCCTATCATTGCTGTAAAGTTTTCCTGCCCGGCATGGTCGCCGCCGGCCGGGGCCGCGTGATCAACATCGCCTCGACCGCGGCCAAGACCGGCTATTCGCACGTCGCGGCCTATACCGCGTCGAAGCACGGCCTACTCGGACTGACCCGCGCCCTGGCGGTGGAATTCGCCCGCGCCGGAGTGACGGTGAACGCGATCTGCCCCGGCTACGTCGATACCGGGCTCACGCGGGCCAACGCGCGCTCGATGGCGGAAAAGACAAATCAACCCGTCGAGCGGGTGCTGGAGCTGTTTAAGAAGACCTCGCCGCAGAACCGCCTGATCGCTCCGGAAGAGGTGGCGGAGCTGGCGCTGCTGCTGGCGTCGGACTCGGCCGGCGGCATCACCGGGCAGGCGATCGACGTGGACGGCGGCGCGGTGATGGCCTAAAAAAATAGCGAGGAGTCCTGTTGTATGAGCTACCGTAGCTTTCTCTACGAAGTCGAAGACGGCATCGCGACCGTCACCTTGAACGACCCCGACAAGCTGAACGCGCTCACGTTTCAGACCTATGAAGAGCTGGAGCGGCTGACGCGGGAGCTGGCGCAGGACGAGTCGGTCAAGGTCCTGGTGCTCACCGGGGCGGGCAAGGGCTTCTGCTCGGGCGGGAGCCTCCACGAGATTATCGCCAGGCTGCTGGAGATGAAAGGCGACTCGCTCTACCGCTTCACGCGGCTCACCTGCGACGTGGTGAAAAACATGCGCAATGTAAAAAAGCCGATCATCGCCGCGGTCAACGGCGTCGCCGCCGGGGCCGGCGCGGTGCTGGCGCTGGCGAGCGATTTCAGGATCGCCTCGGTCCAGGCGCGCTTCGCCTTTCTCTTCGTCAAAGTCGGCCTGTCCGGCGCCGACATGGGCGCGCTCCACCTGCTTCCCCGGCTTGTCGGCCAGGGGCGCGCGACCGAGCTGCTTTTCCTGGGCGACGCCATCGACGCCCAGGAGGCGTGGCGCATCGGCCTCGCCCAGCGCGTGGTCCGGCACGAAGAGCTGATGGAGGAGACCTACGCGCTGGCGCGCCGCCTGAGAGACGGGCCGCTCTACGCCATCGGCGTGACCAAGCAGCTGCTCAACCGGGAGATGCAGATGGACCTGGAAGCGGCGCTGGAGATCGAAGCGCGGGCCCAGGCGATCTGCATGGAGACGGCGGACTTCCGCGAGGGCTACCGGTCGATCGTGGAAAAACGGCCCCCGGCGTTCAACCGCGCTTAAAAAAAGACCATGCCGCCATTTCTCGAACCCGACCACCCCGAGCTCGGCGCGCGCGCGCGCGCGTGGGCGGAAAAAAATCTGGCGCCCGGCCGTGACGACGGCGCGGAGGTCGAAAAAACCGCCGCGCGGCTGGTCGCCGAGCTGGGCCGCGCGGGCTGGCTCGCTTACGTCGCGCCGGGGGAGTTCGGCGGCGCGCGGGAAAAAATCTCGGTGCGCGACTGGTGCGTGCTCCGCGAGGAGCTGGCTTTCGCCTGGGCGCTGGCGGACGCAATGTTCGCCGTCCAGGCGC
>DASWFA010000093.1:0-8574 GCA_036394475.1 Binatia bacterium | reverse complement strand
GAGGAATCCTCCGTAGGTGGGCGGGTGACCGGGCTGCACTCCGAAGATCTCCCGGCATTTATCCGACCAGACCAGCTCTCTCGTAGCGACGTCGAAATGCCAGATGCCGACGCCCGCCCCCTCGACCGCGAGCGAAAGCCGCTCTTCGCTCAATTGCAGCCGCTCCTCCGCCCGCTTGCGCTCGGTCAAGTCCACCATCGCCCCGATCATGCGCACCGGTTTGCCCTTGCCGTTGCACACGATATAGCCGCGGTCGAGGACGTAGGCATGGGAGCCGTCGGCGCGGCGAAAACGGTACTCGTCGCACCAGGACTGCTTGGCGGCGCGCAGCACCGCTTCGAGGCCGAACAGCACCCTCTCGCGGTCTTCCGGCGCGATGCGGCTCTCCCACCACGCGATCTCGGGTCGGACCTGGCTCGCTTTGTAGCCGAAAACCGTCTTGACGCCTTCGTTCCACCACACCCGGTTCGTGATGAGGTTCCAATCCCACAGGACGTCGTTGGTGGCGCGGACGACGAGGTCCAGGCGCCCTTTGGCCTTAGGCGGGGTCGTTGGGGCGCGCCGCTCCCGCCGTTTTGGGGTCGATGCGCGTCGGGGGGGCGTTTTCCCGGTGATTTTCATCAGGCGACAAAAAAAGCCCGGCTGGCGCGATCCAGTCGGGCTCGGGCGGACCCATTAAGCTGAATTCCAAGTCCGGCGGACCTGCGCAGCTTTTCTTAAACTCGCGGCGATTATCTCACCTGGCTTGCCGGGCTGTCAAACTGCTTGCGGGAGGGCGGGCCGGCCGGTTTTAAGTCGCGTAGGGGATGGTGACGGTGAACGTCGTCCCTTTGCCGGGCTCGCTCGCCACTTTGATTTTTCCGCCGAGAAACTCGGCGAAGTGCTTGACGATATAAAGCCCCAGCCCGGCGCCGCCGTAGAGGCGGGTCTCGGAGCTGTCGACCTGATAGAATTTGTCGAAGATCTTCGCCAGATGCTCTTTGGCGATGCCGACTCCGGTGTCCGCGACGCTCAATTCGACCCATCTCTTTCTCTGCGGATCTTCCGTAAGCCGCATGGAGACGGTCACCGATCCCTGGCTCGTGAACTTGATCGCGTTGTTGATCAGATTGGCCAGGATTTCCTTCAGCTTGCCGCCGTCGGACACGAGGGTTACCGGCTGATCCGGGTAGTCCCAGACGAACGTCACCTGCTCTTTGGCGTGGCCCAGGGCGTAGTCCGTTTTCAAATGGGCGAGCATCTCGGACAGGTTCACCAGATGGCGCTCCAGCACGAGCGCGCGGGACTCGAGCTGGGTGATCTGCATGATGGCGTTGATCATGTTGAGCTGATCGTTGGCGCGGGTGAGCAGCTTTTGCAGCGCCTCTTCCTGCTGCGGGTTGATGTCGCCCAGCATCTTCTCCTTGACCATCCCGGCGTAGCCCATGACCACGCTGAGCGGGGTGCGGAGCTCGTGCGACATGACGCTCAAGAACTCGTCCTTGACCTTGCTGGCCCTTTCCAGCTCGTCGCGCGAATTTTTGAGGTGATCGAAAAGCTCCCGGTTCTCCATCGAAACGCCCAGCTGATAGGCGATGGCGGCGAGAACAGGCTGCTGCTCCGCGGCGAAATGATCCGGCTTGCGGCTCGCGATATAGAGGATGCCGCGCACGTCGCCGTGAATCTTCAGCGGCAGCACGGCGGAGGAGCGAAAGCCCAATTGCTGCTGGACTTTGGTCTTGAAGCGCGGCTCCGCGCCGATCTCGGACGCGATGATGGCCTCCCCGTGTTGCTTCACCCAATCCACCGCCCCGCCGAGCAGGCCGACCTCCATTTGCTTGACGGCGTCGTCCGGCAGCCCGCGGTGATCGGCGACCAGCGAGGCGCCCGTTTCTTTTTTCCAGACCCGGACGAGAGCGGCGTCGGCCTCGGTCGCTTCCAGCAGCTTGTCGGTGAGCGCGCCGATCGCATCCTGGACCGGCTGCGAAGGGTTGAGCGAAACCAGCGCCGCATAAAGCTCGGGGAGCCGGTGCGGCGATTTCTCCCGGCGCTCGCCGTCCGGCGCCGGGTCGTTTTTCGGCGGCTCGCTCGCCCGGGCCGGTTCGTTGCGGGAAAGCGCCAGGGCCGCCTGGCCGGCGAGCCCCCCGAGACATTCGAGCTCTTCGCCGGTGAACTCGTGCGGCGCGTCGGTGTAAACGCCGAGCACGCCGAGCGCCTCCCCTTTGGCCACCAAGGGAACTCCGCCGTAGGAGACCAGGCTCAGCTTGCGATAAATCTGATTGTAGACTTGGCCGTCCGTCTGGAGATTCCGTATCGTCGCGGGTTTTTGAGTTTCGAAAACTTTTTTGGCGCGCCCGCCCAGCGCTTTGTTCTCGTCGATGGCCGGGGCCGCGCCGCTTCGATGGCGCGCGGCCGCGGGCTCCAGCTGTCCGGATTTCCCGTTGACGAGCCTCACGGTCGTCGCCGCCGCCGCCGGAATCAGGAGCTGGGCTTTTTCCAATAGAACGTCGAGCACGGCGTCCGGGCCCGAGGCGGAGCCGATGGCCAGGCCGCTTTCCTTGAGAGCCCGCATGCGCTCGAGGTCGCGCCGGGCCAGGCGCGCCTCCTCTCTCGACGCGGAGCTCGACCGCGCGAGCGAGCGGGCGCTCCAGACGATCCATGCGGCCACGGCGGCGGCATTGGCGAGCGCGAAGAGCGCCAGTCCGCCGGGCGCATCGTAGAGCCCCCGGCTTTGGCCTTTTAATATCAAGTAGCCGAGCGCGAGCGGAATGGCCACCGCGCCGGGAAGCAGCCGAAAGGCCATCACGCCGCCGAACTCGTCGCCGGCGGCGCCCGCGAGGAGGCCCGCGGCCGGACGGGCGTAGAGAACTCCGAGAGAAAGAATCGTCAAGCCCGCCGCCGCGTGCGGCGCCACCGGGCCGTAGGGTCCTATCGTGTAAAGCGCGGGAAGGCCGTAGAGATAGCCGGCCCACGCGATGAGCGAAACGGCGCCGGTCCCCAGGGCGAGAGACCGAACGAGCGCCGCGTCGAGCGCGGCCCCCAGCATCGACAGCTCGACGCCCAGCAGCAAAAACAGGACCGCCGTGGCGGCGTCCATCCGGCCGGAGCCGTGGGCGCCGGCGTCCGCAGCGTGGGTGGATAATAGACCCGGTATCCGAAGGACGCCGAGGTCCCGCCCGAGCAGATGCTCCGCCAGCGCGAGGAGGCTCACCAACACGGCCACCGCCGCGAGCAGCCGGGCCGCGCGCCGGGACCGATTTTCCGGGCCTCCGGTCAGGAGCCATAACGACAAACCGGACAGGACCAAGGCGAGCGCCGCGTCGGCGGGCATCGCGGCGGAGCCGGAAAAGATCTGCAAAGCGGCGACGTCTAACGACCAGCCCGACAGGACGAGGCCGCCGGTGAGAACGGCGAGGACGCTCGCCGCCCGGGGAAAGCCCGTCGGCGCAATTAATGAAAATAAAAAACCCGGCTGGAGCGGTCCAGTCGGGGCCCTCGATAAACTCACAGCCATAACTCCGTGTAAGTCGACAAGTTTTTCCCGGGGAACGGTAAACGCGCCCCCGAATGTACGCCGAGTTGTCTATGAAAGCAATTGGAATGCAAAATCCCGGCGCGGCGTCCGGGTGACACGGGAAAGCGATTATGGTAGCAGGGAGCCTTGATGCAAAGCCTCGCCGAGCTCGAAAAAACCGTCGTCGCCTGCCGCAAGTGCCCGCGCCTCGTGCGCTGGCGCGAGGGCGTCGCCCAAAAGCCGCCGCTCCGCTATCGCGGGGAAAATTACTGGGCGCGGCCGCTGCCGGGCTTCGGCGATCCGGCGGCGCGGCTTTTCATCGTCGGCCTGGCGCCGGCGGCGCACGGCGGCAACCGCACCGGGAGAATCTTCACCGGCGACCGCAGCGGCGACTGGCTCTACGGCACGCTCCACGCCTTCGGCTTTTCCAGCCAGGCGCATTCGGTGGGCCGCGGCGACGGCCTCAGCCTGACCGATTGCTACATCTCGGCGGCGGTGCGCTGCGCGCCGCCGGACAACAAGCCGGCGCCGCCGGAATTCGACCGCTGCCGGCCCTACCTCGTCGAGGAGCTGAGATTGTTAAAACAGGTCCGGGTCGTCGTCGCGCTGGGAAAGATCGCCTTCGACGCCTTTCTCAAGGCGTATCGGGAAATCGGCGGGGCGGTCCCCAGTCCGCGGCCGCAGTTCGGCCACGGCGCGACGGCGCGGCTCGACAACGGCCTCGCGCTGATCGGCTCGTACCATCCGAGCCAGCAGAACACGTTCACGGGGAGACTCACGCGCGAAATGTTCCACGCGGTGTTCGCAAAAACAAAAGACGTTCTCGACGGTAAAGCTGCTTGCTAACCCGGGCCCGGCGCAATAAAATCCCCGTTATGAAAGCCGACTCCTGGCAGCTCTGGGCGCTGCTCTCCGCCACGTTCGCCGCGCTGACCGCCGTCTTCGCCAAGATCGGCGTGGAGAACGTCAACTCCGACTTCGCCACTTTCTTCCGGACGCTCGTCGTCGCCGCCGTCCTCGCGGCGATTTTGTTCGCGACCGGCGAGCTCCAGTCGCCGGCGAGTCTGTCGGCGCGCACGCTCTGGTTCCTCGCGCTGTCGGGCCTGGCCACCGGCGCGTCGTGGCTGTGCTATTTCCGCGCCCTCAAGCTCGGCAACGCCTCGCAAGTCGCGCCGATCGATAAATTAAGCGTCGTCCTGGTCCCGCTGCTCGGCGCCGCGCTGCTCGGCGAGCGCCTCTCGCCCGCCAATTGGGCCGGCATCGCGCTCATCGCCGGGGGCGCCATCCTGGTCGGTCTCCGCTGATTCAAACTCCCGTCGTGCCTATGAACGAACATCGAGAACTGGCCACCGAGCTTCGGAAGCGCGTCGAGGGCGAAGTCCGCTTCGACAAGTACTCGCGCCTGCTTTATTCCACCGACGCCTCGATGTACGAGATCGAGCCGATCGGCGTCGTGATCCCGCGCCACAAGGGCGACGCGCAGGCGGCGATCGAGGTCGCGAATAAATTCAACGTCCCGGTGCTGCCGCGCGGCGGCGGCACGGCGCTCGCGGGCCAGACGGTGGGCCATGCGATCGTCATGGACTTCACCAAGTACATGCACCGCGTGCTGGAAGTGAATAAAGAGGAGCTCTGGTGCCGGGTCGAGCCGGGGCTGGTGCAGGACGAGCTCAACGCCGCTGTCCGGCCCGAGGGGCTGCTCTTCGGCCCCGACACCTCGACCTCCAACCGGGCGACCATCGGCGGCATGATCGGCAACAACTCCGCCGGCGCGCACTCGCTCACCTACGGCAAGACGCTCGACCACGTCATCGAGCTCACGGTGCTTCTCTCCGACGGCAGCGAGGCCGTGCTGAAGGACCTCTCGCCCGAGGCGCTGGCGCAGAAATCCGCCGGCAGCGGTGTCGAGGCCGCGGCCTACCGCGAGATTCAAACCCTGGCGGAAAAACACCGCGAGGAGATCCTCGCGCGCTACCCGAAAATCCTCCGCCGCGTCTCCGGCTATAATCTGGACGAGTTCGTCAAGCGCCAGCCTTTCAACCTCGCGCGCATGGTGGTCGGCTCCGAGGGGACGCTCGCGTGCGTGGTCGAGGCGAAGATGCGCCTCGTGCCCAAGCCCAAATGGACGGCGCTCGACGTGATCCACTTCCACGACGACATCGAGGCGCTGCAATCCTCTTACGCCATCCTCGACACCAAGCCGTACGCGCTCGAATCGACCGACCGGCTGATCCTCGACCTGGCGCGCGGCAACATCGTGCAGTCCAAGCGGCTGGGCTTCGTCCAGGGAAACCCGAGCTCGCTCCTCATGGTCGAGTACGCCGGCGAGACCGAAGCGGAGGTCCGGGCGCAGGTGGAGAAATTGGAAGAGATGCGCAAATCCCAGCGCATCGGCTACGCCGCGACCCAGGCGCTCACACCCGAGGAAGTGCGCGCGGTCTGGGGCGTGCGCAAGGCCGGCCTCGGCCTTCTCCTCGGCATCAAGGGCGACAAGAAGCCGATCGCCTTCGTCGAGGACACCGCGGTCGATCCCAAGCGGCTGCCGGAATTTATCACGCGCTTCCGCGAGATCCTCGGGCGCCACGAGGCGAGCGCCGGCTACTACGGCCACTGCTCGGTCGGCTGCATGCACATCCGCCCGCTGATCAATTTAAAAGAAGCGAGCGAAGTGAAAAAGATGACGGAGATCGCGGACGAGATCAGCGATCTGGTCCTGGATTTTCACGGCGCGCTCTCGGGCGAGCACGGCGACGGCCTGGCGCGGAGCCACTTCAACGAGAAGCTCTACGGCCCGGCGCTTTACGACGCCTTTCGGCGGGTCAAAAAAGCCTTCGATCCGAAGAATCTCATGAACCCCGGGAAGATCGTCGACGCGCCGCCGATGACCGAGTCGCTCCGCATCAGCCCCGAGTACAAAGCCTGGCAGCCCGAGACGACGCTCGACTTCGGCCCGCAGGGCGGCTTCGCCGCGGCGGTCGAGATGTGCAGCGGCATGGGCGAGTGCCGGAAAAAGCTCGACGGCACGATGTGCCCGTCCTACATGGGCACGCTCGACGAGGAGCACTCCACGCGCGGGCGGGCGAACGCGCTCCGCGCCGTGCTCTCCGGCAAGGTGCCGAAGGAAGAGTTCACCGGCAAGCGTTTATATGACGTGCTCGACCTCTGCCTCGAATGCAAGGCGTGCAAGGCGGAGTGCCCGTCCAACGTGGACATGGCGAAGCTCAAGTACGAGTTTTTAAACCACTACCATGCGGCCAACGGCCTGCCGCTCCGGAACCGCATGTTCGGCCGGATCGAAAGCTTGAGCCGCTGGGGCTCGCGCTTCGCGCCGCTCTCCAACTGGATCGCGCGCTCGCGGCCGAACCGCTGGCTGATGGACCGGCTCGTCGGCATCGACATGCGCCGCCCGCTGCCCGCTTTCGCCGCCGAGACCTTCGAACAATGGTTCCGCGATCATCGCCCGGACGGGAGCGGGGAGAAGGGGACGGTCGTTTTCTTCCACGACACGTTCAACACCTTCAACACGCCGGCGGCGGCGATCGCCGCGACGCGCTTTTTAGAGCGCGCGGGCTACCGCGTGACGCTCGCGGACAAGCGCTGCTGCGGCCGGCCGATGATCTCCAAGGGCATGCTCGGCGCGGCGCGGGAGAACGCGGCCTGGAACGTCGAGCGGCTTTTTCCCCACGCCGAGAAGGGCGCCGCCATCGTCGGCCTGGAGCCGTCGTGTCTATTGACGCTGAGAGACGAATACCCGGAGCTCGTCCGGAGCGACAAAGCGAAGACCGTCGCGGCGCGGAGCTTTCTCTTCGAGGAGTTCATCGCGAGCGAGCGCAAGGCGGGAAAGCTCGCCCTCAGTTTCAGCGGCAACGGTAAAAAGGCGCTGCTCCACGGCCACTGCCACCAGAAGGCGCTGGTCGGCACCGGGCCGACCGTCGAGATGCTCAAGTGGGCCGGCTTCGACGTCACGGAAGTCGATTCGGGCTGCTGCGGCATGGCGGGCTCGTTCGGCTTCGAGAAAGAGCACTACGATCTCTCGCTCACGATCGCCAACCGCCGCCTCGCGCCCGCCGTCCGCGCCGCCGATCCCTCGGTCGAGATCGTCGCCTCCGGCATCTCCTGCCGCCAGCAGATCGAGCACGTCGCGGGAAGAAAAGCGAAGCACCCGGCGGAGGTGTTGTGGGAAGCGCTGAGTGCTGAGAAATGCTGAAGAATGAGTGCTTCGCAAAAGACTTCGGCCTATCGGGGCAAATCCAAAGAGCCGTGTCCGTCATGTCGAATATCGCTGAAGGCTTCGAGCGAGCCAGACGCGCAGAATTTCATTAGTACCTCTCGACGGCAAAAGCCTCCTGCGCCGAAGTGAGATCACAGCTTTACGTGGCTT
This sequence comes from Binatia bacterium, assembly GCA_036394475.1. Lineage (GTDB taxonomy): Bacteria > Desulfobacterota > Binatia > UBA9968 > UBA9968 > JAJPJQ01. The sequence goes on along the minus strand of DASWFA010000093.1, from coordinate 700 downwards.
TTGATGTCGGATACGTGAATCAAAGCGTATTTAAGCAGATTCTGGAACAGGCGGAAGAAGTGGCTCGGATCGTCGGCGGGCTCCGCGTCTCGATAGAAAAACAAAAATGCCTAATAGCGTTAGGTCTTAACTCAGTCCCCAGCTCAGAACTCAGCACTCGGCACTGCTTCACCCCGCCAGCGTGTACTTCTCCTCGATCGCGGCCTTGATCAGCTTGCGGCTCTCGGCGGGGGAAGCGTCGTCCATATGCTCCACCCGCTCGGCCTCGGCGGCGAGCTCTTCGTCCTTGATGATCTTCCGGAACCAGCGCGAGTAGTCGCCCCGCTTGAGATGATAGGTCCACGTCTCGTCGTCCACGCCGTCGGCGAGCTTCATGAACGTGATCAGGTTCTCGGCCTGGAGCTTGAGCTTTTTTTCCGGCCCCTCGAAATAAAAGCTGCGCTCGGGGCCGAGGTCGCCTTCGGCGTACTTGCGGACGTGGCGCCGGCGCTCGGTGCGGCTCGGCAGCACGCGCAGCTTGAACGGCGGCTCGCTCTTTCCCCGCGTCCACATCAAGACCTCGCCCTGATTTAGTTTGACCGGAGGGATCGCCGGCGGCGCTTCGCCCAGCAGGCCGGCCACCTTGGCGAGGCATTCCTGGGCCGTCGCGCCGACCGTTAGGACCGTGTCGACCGAAGCGAGGGCGGGCGGCGCGACCGCT
>DASWFA010000092.1:0-1900 GCA_036394475.1 Binatia bacterium | reverse complement strand
GCATCCCGTTCGCTGTCCGGATGCGTCAGATCGTTTTTTTCGCGCAGCAGCCGGCGCGCGACCGCGTTGACGAGGCCCGCGGCGCCTTTGCCGCCGTAGCGCTTGGCGATCTCCACGCCTTTGTTGACTGCGGCGTAGGCGGGCACCTTGTCGAGAAATAGAATCTGATAGAGCGTGAGGCGGAGGAGATTTCTCAAATAATCGTCCATGTCGCCGAGCGGCTTTGTGACCGCCCGGCCGAGCGCCCAGTCGATTTTTCCGCGCCAGCGGAGCGCGCCGTAGACGAGCTGCGTCAGGAGCGCGCGGTCGGGCGGCGAAAGCGGATTTTTTTTGATCGCCTGATCGAGCAGGATGTCGGCGTAGGCCCGGCGCGTCTCGACGTCGCGGAGGATCTCCACCGCCAGCTCGCGGCAGGTCCGGACACGCCCGGCCGGGGCCTCAGAGGCGCGCGCCTTTTTCGATCCGGGTGCCATTCAAGAACTCCGCCGCCGCCATTTTTTTGCGATTCTCCAGCTGGACCTCTTCGAGGGAGAGCGCCCCCGCGCCCGCGGCCACCCACAGGCCGTCTTTCCCCGCTCTCACGACCTCGCCCGGCGCGCCTTTTTCGCCCTCGATAACTCCGGCGCGGTGGATTTTGAGCAGGCTCCCGCCCACGCGCGTGTAGGCGGACGGCCACGGATTAAAACCGCGCACGCGCCGCTCGAGCGCGCGCGCCGGCAGCGTCCAGTCGATCAGGCCGTCTTCTTTTTTGAGCATCGGCGCGAGCGTCGCCTGCGATTCGTCCTGCGCCTTGGGGGCGATCGTCCCCGCTTCGATGCCGGCGATCGTCTCCAGAAGCAGCTCCGCGCCGACGGGCGCGAGCTTCGCCTGGAGCGAGCCCGTGGTCTCGTCTTCCGCGAGCGCGATCTCCCGCTGGAGGAAAATCGGCCCGGCGTCCATCTTCTCCACCAGGCGCATCGTCGTCACGCCGCTTTTTTCCTCGCCGTTGACGACCGCCCACGCCGCCGGCGCCGCGCCGCGGTATTTGGGGAGGATCGAATAATGGACGTTGAGACAGCCGCGCGGCGCCAGCTCCAGAATGGAGCGCGGCAGGATGCGCCCGTAGGCGACGACGACGATCAGCTCGGGCGCCCACGCGGCGAGCGCGGCGAGAAAAGCCGGATCGCGGACTTTCTCGGGCGCGAGCACGGGGACGCCGCGGCCCTCGGCCGCCCGGCCGACCGGGGAGGCGATCGGTTTTTGCCCGCGCCCGGCGGGGCGCTCGGGCTGCGTCACCACGCCGGCCACGCGGTGCGGCGTCCCGAACAGCCGCTCGAGGGAAACGGCCGCGACCTCGGGTGTGCCCATGAAGACGATACGCATCGGAGTGGAGAGAAGCGGCTTGAGATGAAAGGCGGCGGAAGAGTCGCCTCAACCTTCCGTCGTTATATCATGATCCGCGGATTTTCCGGCTGAGGCTTGCCTTCGCGCGCCATTTTCTTAAGACGGCGCGCATAGAGGTCGCGCTTCAAGCGGCTCACGCGGTCGAGGATCAGCTTGCCGTCGAGGTGGTCGATCTCGTGCTGGAAGGCCACGGCGAGCAGCCCCTCGGCGTCGATCGAAATCTCTTTTTCCTTCTCGTCGAGCGCCACGAGGGTCACGGCCGCCGCCCTTTTGATCTCGACGGTGAAATCGACCACGCTGAGACAGCCCTCCTCCCACTTGACTTCGCCTTCCGCCCGGCGGATCTCCGGGTTGACCAGCTTGAGGAGATTTTTACCGGGATTTTCGTGGTCCGTGTCCAATACGATAATCCGCTGGGACACGCCCACCTGGGGCGCCGCCAGCCCGATTCCGGGCGCGGCGTACATGGTGTCGACCATGTCCCCGATCAGGCGCAGGGTGTCCGCGGTCACGGCGG
>DASWFA010000091.1:0-3649 GCA_036394475.1 Binatia bacterium | reverse complement strand
TTCTCGGCGAGCGCCACGCCGCATTCAAATAGTCGGTTTGGCGTGCGCGCGATCGGCGTCGTGCTCATCGACGCCGGGTGATTAACGAAAATTCTCACTCCGACAAAATCGCCTCGGCGTCGACGATGATCTGGATCATATTGCCGACGACCAGGCCGCCGCGGTCCAGCGCCGCGCTCCAGCTCACGCCGAAGTCGCGCCGGTCGATCTCCGTTTTGGCGACAAAGCCGGCGCGCGTCTTCGGCCCCTTGTCGACGCCGTCTTCCCACCACGGCGTCCGCCACTCGCCCAGATAGTGCACCCGGAGCGCGACGGTCCGCGCGACGCCGCGGAGCGTCAGCTCGCCCGTGAGCAGGGCGTCGCTCGCGCCGGTCATCTCGACTTTATTGCCCCTGAAGGTGATCGCGGGATATTTCTCCACGTCGAGGAAGTCGGCGCTTTTCAAATGCGCGTCTCGATCCGGGTCGCCGGTCCAGAGCGCCGCCGCGTCGATCGTCGCCTCGACGGAGGTCGCGGCCGGATTCGCCGGATCGAAAACCAGCGCGCCTTTTACGTTCTTAAAATGGCCGCGCACGTTGGTCACCATCATGTGGCGCGCGGAAAATTCCGCCGCGGTGTGGCCGGGCTCGAAAAACCATTTGGGCATGATCGGAGTCCCCCTTGCTTATCCTATCCCGGCGCGGAAAAGCCGAGAAGAGCCCTCCCCGCTCGCCGGACCGGCTGTGGCGGCTTTTCCAGCTTCACTTCCCGGCGCCTTCCGCCAGTTTTTCGCGGGCGGTGGCGCGGTTGCGTATCGCGTCCTCGAAGCCGGGATCGAGCTGAAGCGCGCGGTCGTAGTCGTCGACGGCGCGCCGGTACTCGCCCGTGGCGAGGTAAATCGTGCCGCGGCTGAAAAGCGCGAAAGCGTCCTCCTCCTGCCGGAGGCTCGCGGTAAAATCCGCGATGGCGCGGTCGTAGTCGCCGAGCTGGGCGGAGGCGACTCCCCGGTCTATGTAGGCGTCCGGATCGTGGGGGCGGAGCTGGAGCGTCCGGGTAAAGTCGGCGATCGCCCGCTCGAACTGGCCGAGCGCGGTATAGCTTTTGCCGCGGTTGTAAAAGACGCGGGCTTCGCCCGGACGAAGCTCGACCGCCCGGGTAAAGTCGGCGATCGCCTGGTCGTGCCGGCCGAGCGCGGCATAGTTGTGGCCGCGGTTATAAAAGGCCTGCATGTAGTCCGGACGGAGCCGGAGCGCCTCGGCATAGTCGGCGATCGCCCGCTCGAGCTCGCCGAGCGCGGAATAGGCGCCGCCGCGATTGTAAAAGGAGACCGCCAGGTTGAAGTCGTCGTCGGTCCCGGACCGGATCACCGCCGTGCAGGCGCTGATTTGCAGGTCGGGCGAAAGGCCCTCGGTGGTGCACCGCTCGCGCTGCCGATCGATGGACTGCGCTTGGGCCGCCGGGCTCGTCAGGAGAAGCGGGACGAGGGCGAACACCGCCGCGGCAAAAGATGCCGCCGGACGCGGCTTCACGGAAGCCCCTTGCCGGCGCCCGGCGCCAGGCCGGCGGCCGTGTCCGCCAGCGTCTCGCCGTGGCCGATGCCGAGCGTCTTGATCCAGCGCTGCTGCCCGAGCGTGAGCGCGATGAAAAAGCCGAGCTCGACCAGCTCGGGGACGGTGAAGTGGGCGTGCAGCTTCGCCCAGAGCGCGCCGTCGGCGATGTCCGCGCTCCAGACGATCGCGCTGGTATAGGTGAGCGCGGTCTTCTCGCGCTCGGAATATTTATCCGAGACGGTGAAGTCGAGCAGGTCGTCGTACTTCGCCTCGGTCAAGCCTTGCCGTCCAGCCTGGACGGAGCGCTGCACGCCTCAGTATTCGCAGTCGATCGATTTCGAGACGTAGACGCGGCAAAGCTCCTTGAGATCGTGGTCGAGCACGCCGTGGCGAAACGTCAGGTCCCACGCCTCGGAAAAGGCGCGGATCACGGCCGGGTTGTGGGCGCGGATCGACTGGCTCTCCGGCCGCGGCGCGCCCTCCCGGCGCGCGCGCTCCAGATAGCCGCGGATCTCCGGGTCGGTGATCGCGGCGAAATCGACGTAGGGAATGTGCGGCATGCGTCACCTCGGCTCGGTTACTTTCCGTTAGCTCTGTTTTTTAGACTTGCGGATTTCTAAGATTTTCTTTTTCTCTGGAGTAGCAGATATCCGGGTCGGCGGTGACATAGGCGGAACCATGGAGCGCCGCAGCCGCTCCGCCGATGATGACAAAGTTGACTCCTTGATCGTGCAGCGCTGCGAGTATCTTCTCAACGTCGGTCGGCGCCGCGGCGCCTCTGCCCCGCTTTCCTCAACTCCTCGAAAGCCGCCGCCGCGCGATAGTTCCGTTGGAGGCGCTCGGTGGGCGTCCAGGACAGGCGCTCATAAAGCTGGCTAAGGTCGATGCCCTCCTCAGGCGACCTTTTTAGAGGGGGTGTCGATTTCTCGCTTTGTCCCATGGCGGGATTCTATCACTATGCAATCAAAAACAAAAAGGCGGGTTTTAAGCTCATGAAAGTCGGTTACCATCGGCCGCGCGGCCCGCGGCGTCGCGCGCGCCGTTCTCCCAGGCGAGCATGGCGAGCTTGCGCGCCCGCCCCCAGCGGTAGTCGCCGACGACGCCGGTCTCGCGGATGACGCGGTGGCACGGGATCAGATAGGCCACGGGATTCTGCCCCACCGCCGAGCCGACGGCGCGGCAGGCGTCCGGCGCGCCGATCGCCCGGGCGACGTCCCGGTAGGAGAGCACGTGGCCGCGCGGGATCTTGAGCAGCGCCTCCCAGACCTTCAGCCGAAACGGCGTGCCGACCAGCAGCACGGGGATTTTTTCGCGCCGGCGGCCGGCGCGGCCGAAGATCCGCGCCGCCAGGCCGCGCGTGGACGGCGCATCGGGGCGGAAAACCGCCCGCGGCCAGCCGGACTTCGCTTCGTCGAGGAGCGCCGCCCGGCCGGCCGGGCCGTCGTCGTCGAAGAAAGACAGATGGCAGACGCCCCGCGCCGTGGCGCCGATGAGACAGGGGCCGAACGCCGTCGAGTGAAAGCCGTAGCGGATCTCCATGCCCGCGCCGTAGCTTTTGAATTCCCCCGGGCTCACCGCGTCTACCGAGACCAGGAGGTCGTGCAGGCGGCCGGGGCCGGAGAGGCCCGAGTCGAGCGAGGCGTCGAGCACGCTCTGCGACTCGCGCAGCAGCGCCTTGGCGTGTTTGGCGGTGAGAAACTTGACGAAGGCCTTGGGCGTGACGCCGGCCCAGCGCGAAAAGAGCCGGTGGAAATGGAACTCGCTCACCTGGGCGACGCCGGCCAGAGTCCGGAGGTCCGGCTGGTCGAGATAGTGGTCGTTGAGATAGTGGATGACTTTTTCGATTCGGCTGTAGTCGTTCATGGTCTCAGATTAATCGATGCGGCGGTCGGTTTCCACCCGATTCTTGCTCGAAAAAAGTGATTTGAAAAGGCCGTCGGCTTCCTTCTTTTGAGTCATTCCCGCGCAAGCGGGAAGCCGGGATTTTTATCACATTGCCGGACAGGTCCCCGACTGTGCTAAATTATATCTAGCCATGCGCCAGTCGGATCTGCCCATCAATCTTCCCATCTTCGACATCGAGCGGCGGCTCGTCGAAAGCCTGAAAACGCATCGGCGGC
>DASWFA010000090.1:0-5968 GCA_036394475.1 Binatia bacterium | reverse complement strand
GGTCCTCGAAGGAGGTCTTCTTGGTCAGCGTGTTTTCCCACGACGGCGGCCCCTCCTCGTCCTCGCCGCCGGCCTCCGCCGTGAGCGAGCCGTGGAGCGAATTGGAGTGCGTGTCGAGGTAGTCCTGCCAGTCCATGGTGCCGATCCGGTCGGCGGCCGAAAGCTCGCGCGCGGGCTCGGGCGGCTCGATCCGGTCGGGCAGGTCTTCCTCGGGCTTCAGCGGCTGGAGGTCCGGCTCGCCCGGCTGGCTCTCCTCCAGGGTCGGGTTTTCCATCAGCTCCTGGGAGACCATCTCCTCCAGCTCGATGCGGGAGAGCTGCAGGAGCTTGATCGCCTGCTGCAGCTGGGGCGTCATCACCAGCTGCTGGGCGAGTCGTTGGACCTGTCTGATTTCCAGCGCCATGACTTACTTACAGCCTGAAGCCCTCGCCGAGGTAGACCTTGCGCGCCTTCGGGCTGGTCGCGATCGTTTCCGGACTTCCCTCTTCCAGGACCAGCCCCTCGTTGATGATGTAGGCGCGGTCGCAGATGCCGAGCGTCTCGCGCACGTTGTGGTCGGTGATCAGAACGCCGATGCCGCTGGCGGAGAGCTTGCGGATGATCTTCTGAATCTCGGCGACCGCGATCGGGTCGATGCCGGTGAACGGCTCGTCCAGCAGAACGAAAAACGGCGACAGGACGAGCGCGCGGGCGATCTCCACCCGGCGCCGCTCGCCGCCGGAGAGCGTGATCGCCTTCTGCTTGGCCAAGTCGGTGACGCCGAGCATCTTCATGAGCCGGTCGGCGCGGTCCCGCTGCTCCTCCTCGGACAGGTCGAGCGTCTCCAGGATGGCCAGGAGATTTTCCTCGACCGTGAGGCGGCGAAAGACCGACGACTCCTGGGGCAGGTAGCTGAGCCCGGCGCGCGCCCGCTGGTAGATCGGCAGCGGGGTCAGATCCTCCCCGTTCAAAAGGACTTTGCCGCCGTCGGGATGGACCAGTCCGACCATCATATGAAACGTCGTGGTCTTGCCCGCGCCGTTCGGCCCGAGCAGGCCGACGACCTCGCCCCCGTTGACGTTCAGGCTCACCCCGTCGACGACGCGCCGGCCGGTGTAAGACTTCGTCACGCCCTCCGCCTCCAGCTGGCTCATTTGGTTTTGCCCGTCGTTTTCGCCGCTTCGTCCGGGTTTTTCTTCTGCTGCAGCTCTTCCGGGAAGATCGTGCCTTCGACCCGCTTGCTCTTTCCGCCCTCGACGACGATTCGGTCCTCGGTCATGAAATAAACGATCTTCTCGCCCGCGACCTGGCTGTTGCCCTGGCGGACGATCGGGTTGCCGGTCATCGTGATGGTCTGCGCGACGCCGTCGAAAACCGCCTTGGTCCCGGTCGCCATCCGGTCTCCCTGCGTCATCTGGACCGATTTGCCTTCGGCGATCGCCGTCTTGATCTGCTGCAGGTCGGGGTCGAAGTAGGTGGTCAGCTTGTCGCTGCGGAGCGTCATGTCCGCCTGGATCGCGACCACCTGGCCGAGATAGATGAGGATGTTCTTCTGGCGGTCCGCCTCCATGCGGTCGGAGGTGATGAAGATCGGGTTCGACTTGCTCGCGCCGAAAGCGCCGCCGCCGCCGGAGGATTTTTTCTTGGCCTCGCCCTTGGCCTCCGCTTTGGTTTCCGCCTTCGTTTCCGGCTTGGCCGGACCGGCGGCTTCCCCCGCCTCGATGGACGCGGCGGCGGCAAAAAGCAGGCAGGCGGCCAGCAACGGGCCGCCCAGGTAAAAGGGCCTAGGAGCCTTCCTTGGTTTCATCGGACCGTCCCTTCGTCGCTTTTTGCAGTTTGTTGGGCTGTACTTTGGTCTTCACGCTCTTATTCACCCGCAGCACTTCGTCGTTCAAGCTGAGCTCCATCTGACCGCCGTCGAGCTCCATGCCTTCGCCCTTGATCGCCACCCGGCCGGGCAGGATCATCATATTTCTGGCTTTGAAATATAGAATCTCGTTGGTGTTCAAAACGTATCCCCGAAAGTTCACCTGGACGTCGCCCTTGAGCTGGGCCTTTTCCAGGTCGCCCTGTCCCTCGCCCATCCAGAGGTTGCCTTCGTTGCCGATGGCCTCGATCGCCGTGTTGTCCTTCTGGTAAAAGAAGATGCGGGCTTTTTGAATGATGATCTGTTTGTCCGCCTTGATGTAGCTCGCCTCGTCGCCGAAGACCTCCCAGACCTTGCGGTCGCCTTCCACCTGGGCGCGGTGGAAGTCCTTGATCTTGAGCGCCGCGTCGGGGACGAATTCCAGGGCTTTGGTCGCCAGTTTTTGGTTGAACGACGATTTCTTGCCCTGCCAGATGCTCTCCCCGACTTTAAACGTGACGATGCCCAGCACCGCCGAGATCGCGATCAAAAGTAGCGTTCTAAACCTGCGTCCAGTCATAATGTCGGCCTGTTAACCAGCGCAAAATACCACCTTTCCAGGTAGCTGTAAAGGCGACGGGCACGAAAATTGCTTGAATTGCTAAAAGATTAAGGCAGGTAATATGTTTGCGTGACTCTTTGCCACTTTCGCTGGGCCTTCAGCAGCAGCTCGGCGACTTCCCTGACGGCGCCCCTGCCGCCGTTGGCCCGGGTGGCCCAATCGGCGCGCCGCTTGAGCTCCTTCCAGCAGTCGTTGACGGTGATCGACAGGCCCACCCGCCGGAGCAGCGGCAGGTCCACCAGGTCGTCGCCGACGTAGGCGATCTCGGCGTCTTTCAACCCGGTCATCCGTTTGATCTTCGTATAGACCGCGACCTTGTCGTCGATGCCCTGGTAGAGCAGCTTGATTCCCAGGTCTCTGGCGCGGTGCCGGGCCGCCCCCGATGAGCGGCCGGAGATGATCCCGACCCGGATGCCGGCGCGCTGCAAAAGCCGGATGCCGTGGCCGTCGCGCACGTCGAAGCGCTTGATCTCTTCGCCGCGGTGGTCCATGACGATGCCGCCGTCGGTGAGCACGCCGTCGAGGTCGAGCAAGAGGAGCTTGACGCGGCGGGCCTTTTTGCGGACGGAAGAGGGAATCGGCTGCACGGGGTATCGTCTAGACGCCGGCCTTGAGCAGGTCGTGCAGGTGGAGGACGCCGACCGGCTTTTTGGTTTTCTCGTCCACCACGAACAGGGAGGTGATGGAGTGCTCTTCCATCACCGCCACGGCGGCGGCGGCCAGATCGTCGGAAGCGATGGTCTTGGGGCTGCGGCTCATCAGCTCTTTGGCCTTGAAGCGGAAGATATCGCCCTTGCTCTCCAGGCCGCGGCGCAGGTCGCCGTCGGTAATGACGCCGGCGAGCCGGCCCTGGCCGTCGACCACTCCGGTGACCCCCAGCCGCTTGGAGGTGATTTCCAGGATCGCCTCCTTCATCGGCGTCTCCGCGCCGACGATCGGCAGGGCGGCGCCCTGGTGCATCAGCTCCTCCACGCGGAGAAGCAGCCGCCGTCCCAGGCTCCCGCCCGGATGGCGCATGGCGAAGTCTTCCTCTTTGAAGCCCTTCTTCTCCAGCAGCACCACGGCGAGGGCGTCGCCGAGCGCCAGGGCCGCGGTGGTGCTGGCGGTGGGGGAGAGCCCCAGCGGGCAGGCTTCTTCTTTCACCCCGGCGTTGAGCGCGACGTCGGCGGCGCGGGATAGATTCGACCCGGCGTTGCCCGTCATGGCGATGAGCTTGACGCCGAGCCGCTTGACGGTGGGAATAAATTTTAGAATCTCCTCGGTCTCGCCGCTGTTGGAGATCGCGAGCACGACGTCGCCCTTGTTGATCATCCCCATGTCGCCGTGGTTGGCGTCGCCGGCGTGGAGGAAAAGCGACGGCGTGCCGGTGCTGGAGAGAGTCGCGGCGATCTTGCGGCAGATGAGGCCCGACTTGCCGAGGCCGGTGACGACGACTTTTCCCTTACAGTGGTAGAGCAGGTCCACCGCCCGGACGAAGCTCTCGTCGAGGCTGTCGTTGAGCGACAGAATCCCGCGCGCCTCGATAGCGAGGACGTCGCGCGCGCGCTGCAAAGTTTTGGCGGCATCCATAAATCAGCGGCTTTTCAACAGCCCGTCGATCGCCTTGACCTGTTTGAGCAGCCCTTCGAGGTCTTTCAGCGCCAGGGAGTTGGGCCCGTCGCTGAGGGCGCGGTCGGGGTCCTCGTGGACCTCCATGAAAAGGGCGTCGATGCCGGCCGCCGCCGCGGCCCGGGCGAGCGCCGGGATGTAGCGCCGCTCGCCGCCCGACGCCTGGCCCAGCCCGCCGGGGAGCTGGAGGCTGTGGGTGGCGTCGAAGACGACCGGAAAGCCCAGCTCGCCCAGCACGACGAGCGAGCGCATATCCGAAACCAGGTTGTTGTAGCCGAACGATACGCCGCGCTCGGTCACCGTCACCCGCTCGTTGCCCGTGGAGACGATCTTCTCGACGATATTTTTCACGTCCCAGGGGGCGAGGAATTGGCCCTTCTTGACGTTGACGATCTTCCCCGACTTCCCGACCGCGACGACGAAGTCGGTCTGCCGGCAGAGAAACGCGGGGATCTGCAGCACGTCGACCGCTTCTCCCGCCGCGGCGATCTGGTCCATCTCGTGCACGTCGGTGAGCACCGGGACGCCGATCTCGCGCCGGACTTTGGCGAGGATCTTGAGCCCTTCGTCGAGGCCCGGCCCGCGAAACGAAGAAATCGAAGTCCGGTTCGCCTTGTCGTAGGACGATTTATAGATCAGCGGCACGCCGACCCGGTCGGCGATCTGCTTGATCGCCGCCGCGTGCCTGAGCGCCGCGTCGGCGCTTTCGATCACGCAGGGGCCGGCGATCAGCGCCAGCGGCCGGCCGCCGCCGATCTCGAAGCCGCCGACTTTGATCGTCTTGGAGCTCGCCATGCGGGATTAGTAGAACACCGGAGCGGAAAGAATGCAAATTTGCTGAGCGGTTGGGCCAGACCTGGGGCGAGCCTTTCCGGTCGAGCGCAATGGGCAAGTGCCTTGAGGAGGACTTTCGGGCGATGATGCTTATAGAACGCAAGCGGGGTGTCGTAGCTTCGCGCCAAGAACCATCCACGTCATTGAAGCTTAGCAGCCGGATGCGCTCTCCCTAGTAGGCCCGCCCTTCGGTCTGGGGCGGCGCGTTTCGAGGAAGTCGTAATTTACCGTGCTTGGCGCAGACCTCGGGCGAGCCTTTCCGGCCGAGCGCAATGGGCAGGTGCCTTGAGGTGGACGTTCAGGCGATTATGCTTAAGCGAGCGAAGCTGAATGCGGGAAGCTTCCTGCAGGCGCCATCCCAATCGTCGCAAATTTAGCAGTCGGATGCGCTCGGCCTCCGAGGCCCGCGCTTCGGCCTGCGGCGGCGGCGCGTTCGTCCCTGCGGTCTTGGGGTTCTCCGGCGCGTATCCGCCGGAGGAGGAATAGAAGAGAATAAGGTATTACGTGCGCGCGACTTTGATGCGCGGCACTTCTTTTTGCGCCTGGCGGTTTTGCAGCGCGGCCTTGACGAATCCCTTGAACAGCGGGTGGCTCTCCATCGGGCGCGACTTGAACTCGGGATGAAACTGGCAGCCCAAAAACCACGGGTGGTCTTTCAGCTCGATGATCTCCACCAGGGTGCCGTCGGGCGAAAGGCCGCTCAAGACCATGCCTTTGTCGCTGAAAGCGTCGCGATAGGCGTTGTTGAACTCGTAGCGGTGGCGGTGCCGCTCGGAAATCTTCTTCTTGCCGTAGACTTTGGCGGCCAGGGAGTCGTCCTGGATGTTGCAGGGGTAGGCCCCGAGCCGCATCGTGGCGCCTTTGTTTTCGACGCCCTTTTGCGTCTCCATGAGATGGATCACCGGGTGCGGGCTCGCCGCGTCGAACTCCGTCGAGTTGGCGCCCTCGAGGCCGCAGACGTTGCGCGCGAACTCGACCGCCGCCATCTGCATGCCGAGGCAGATGCCGAAGTAGGGGACGCGGTTCTCGCGCGCGTAGCGCGCGGCGGTGATTTTTCCCTCCGCGCCGCGGTCGCCGAA
>DASWFA010000089.1:0-2579 GCA_036394475.1 Binatia bacterium | reverse complement strand
ACCGTCAAGGCCGTCGGGACGTTTCCGGTGCAAAAGATCGAGGTGCTCGAAATCGAGCCGGCGATCGCCGAGGCGGCGGCTTTTTTCGGGGCGAAGAACGGCGACGTCCTGAAGGACCCGCGCGTGCGCCTCATCCCGACCGACGGGCGCAACTATCTCATGGCGGTGCCCCGGCTTTACGATCTGATCATCTCCGAGCCTTCCAATCCCTGGATCGCCGGCATCGCCAGCCTGTTCACCAGGGATTTTTACGCCACCGCGCGGCGGAAGTTGGGCCCCGACGGCGTCTTCACCCAGTGGATCCACGACTATTCGATGTCGCCCGACGATCTCCGCATGGTCCTCAGAACTTTTTCGGAGGCCTTCCCGCACGTGTCGTTCTGGAACCTTCAGGAGAGCGATTTCCTGCTCGTCGGCAGCCTCAAAGAGCAGCGGTTCGATTATCCGCGGCTGGCAAAGATTTTTTCCGGCAGCCCGGTCATGCGGGAGGACTTCAACGACCTCGGACTTTCGGATCTCTATTCGGTCCTGGGGTTTTACCGCATGGGGAGAAAGGAGATCCTCGCTCTGGCCGAAGGCGCCGAATACAACACCGACGACAACGCGCGGCTGGAGTTTTCCGCGCCGCGGAGCCTCGGGCGGAGCACGTCGGACCTGAACCGGAAAATCCTCGAGCCGTTCCTCACGCCGCCGCCATGGAAGGGCGATCCTCCCTGGGTCGCGCCGGACCGGCACCATTACGGCTTCTCCGAGGCGCTGCACGCCAGCGGCTGGGACGACCGCGCGCTCGCGGAGGTCGAGAGGGCCGTCGCCCTCGAGCCGAAGAACGCCGATTATCATCTGCTGCGGGCGCAAATCCTCGTCGCCCAGGAAAAGACCCGGCCGGGGTCCAAAGCGGCGGAAACCGCGCTCGAACTGGACGGGCGCAAGATCAAGAAGGTCATGGCGCTGGCGGACGACCTTTACACCAGCGAGGCGCACGGGGTTTATTTGAAGGCGCTCGCGGCCAACCCCGCGGAGCTCATCCCCTACATCGGGCTCGGAACGGTCGCGCTGATGCGCAACCGCGTCGAGGAGGCGGAACCGTGGATCCGCAAAGCCCAGCAAATGCAGCCGCAACATCCCGCCGTGCTGCTCGCCCTGGGGCGCCTCGAAGCCGCCCGGGGAGACTTCCCGCAGGCCGTCGCGCATCTCGAAGCGTCGCAGAAGGGCGGCGAGGAGTCCTCGGCGCTCTACGGCGCGCTCGGCACCGCCTACGCCCGGCTGGAGAAGTGGAGCGAGGCCGTCGACGTGCTGCAAAAGGGCGTGATGATGCAGCGGAAGAACACGGAATGGCGCATGCTCCAGGCCGAAGCGCTGGCGCGTCTCAACAGACCCCGCGAGGCGGAGCGCAAATACCGCGAAGTACTGGCCCTGGACCCGAACAACGGCGAGGCGTGGAAGGGGCTCAAGAGTCTCGGCAAGAGCTATTAAGGCGCCTTTCTATTTGACAATCGCGGCCGGCTTCATCATGATAAAAGCAGCAAAGCCGGGGGTCGGAAGACCCGCCGGCTTTTGGATTTGATCCGCCCCGGCTTCACCAACCAAAAAAGGCAGGAACATGGCGAGGACGAAAAAGCGATCCACGGCTAAGTCGAGAAGCTCGCTGGACGACCACAATCACGACGAGTCCGAAGAGCAGGGATTGGCCAGCGACGAGGCCGGCCGGCTCAAAATCAAAAAAAACTACGAGGAGCTGCTCGGCATCCGGGTCGAGAAGCTGAAGGGGCGCGTGCTCAACCGTGAGAAGATCAACAAGAGCATCGACGGCGTTTACTATATTTGTTTTTCGTGCAAGCGAATCTCCCACAACCTCGACGAGGGCCTGGTGGAAGAGCCGCTGACCCAGATCAATTACTGCGCCGTCTGCGCCAAGGAAAAAGGCATCAAGGCGGCGGCAGTTGACTCGAAATAGAATACAGAAGACAGAATATACAAGTCAAAAGGGAGAATTCGGAAGCTGAAGTTCTTTGCCCTCCATGCTTCTGGATTCTAGATTCTGAATTCTAAATTCTAAGTCCAATCTTCTCGATCACCTGCTCCAGCTCCTCCGGCAGCGGCGACTCCACGACGACGTCCCGTCCCTCTTTGGGATGGCGGAAACCCAGATAGCAGGCGTGCAGAAACTGGCGCCCCAGGGCAAACGGGTCGGCGCGGCCGCCGCCGTAAAGCGGGTCGCCGGCGATCGGGTGGCCGGACGCCTGCAAATGGACCCGGATCTGATGGGTCACACCCCTTTCGATCTCGACCTCCAGCAGGCTGAAGCCCCCGGCCGAGCCGCGGCGGCGGAAACGCGTCAGCGCGCTCCAGCTGCGCGGCGGCCGCTTTTTCCCGGTCGGGGCCGGCGTCATTTTCTTCCGGTCGCCGCTGTCGTGGACCAGCGGGAGGTCGATCGTCCCTTCCGGCCCGCTCTCGCCCCAAACCAGCGCCCAATATTTCTTTGTGATCGACTGCGCGCGCAGGTCGTCGAACGCAGCCTGGTCTTTGGCCGCGAGGACGAGCCCCGACGTGCCGCGGTCGAGGCGGTTGATCAATCCCGG
>DASWFA010000088.1:0-5191 GCA_036394475.1 Binatia bacterium | reverse complement strand
GGGTATTCTCGGATGGATCGTTTTCGGCCTGATCGTCGGAATAGTCGCCAAGTTTCTGACGCCGGGCCGCGATCCCGGAGGATTTATCGTCACGATCCTGATCGGCATCGCCGGGGCGTTGATCGGCGGCTACCTGGGGCGCGTCCTGGGATTGTACCGCGAGAACGATCCGGTCGGCTTTGTGATGGCCGTGGTCGGCGCGATCGTCCTGCTGCTGTTGTATCGGATGGTCGCCGGGCGCCGATCGATAGCTTAAAATTGTTTCTTCGGGAGAGTGTTGTCCGGTTCTTCTTTTTCAACCGTCCACTATTATTGATGAACCGACATCTCTTGCGGATCGGCTGCTAACTAACTATAGGATGGCCGAAGGCGCCGGGCTCTGAGCGCGGGCTTCAGACACGCCGGCCGTCTTCCGAAAGGATCGGCGAAGGAGCGGGCGGTGCGGGCAAATTAGTGAAAAATCGTCAAACCGAAGCCGCGTGGGCTTATCATAACGGAACCAAGCACTCCTATCAGAGCATCCGCCGGGCGCCGCACTATCTCGATTGGGACAACCAGCCGATCCCCTTTAAAATCTATTCCAAGCTGGACCCCATCCCTCTAGCAGAGCGCCTGTCCGTCTCGGCAATGCCGGCGCTGGCGGCCGTTTCCGCCGTCGAAGCTCCGCGCGACAATCAGATTCAGCTCGCACTGCAAACCTTGGCGGAGATCTTCTACTTATCCGGCGGCATCACACGACGGCGGAATTACGGCGGGAGGGAGATCCAGTTTCGCGCCGCCGCCTGCACGGGCGCGCTTTATCACATCGACCTGTATCTCGTCTGCGGTGATCTGCCGGGGTTGGCGGCCGGCGTCTATCAATTCGACCCGCGCGATTTTTCCCTGCGCAAACTTCGCACGGGTGATTACCGCGGGGCGCTTGCCCGCGCGAGCGGGGAAGAGCGCGCGATCAAAAACGCCCCGGCGGTCATCGTCTCGGCTTCGACCTTTTGGCGCAACGCCTGGAAATACCAGGCGCGGGCCTATCGGCACTGCTACTGGGACAACGGCACCATGCTCGCCAACCTGTTGGCCGCCGCGGCCGCGCGCCATGTGCCGGCGCGAGTGGTCATGGGGTTTGTCGATCGGGAGGTGAGCCGTCTCCTCGGCCTGGATACGGCGCGCGAGGCTGCGCTGGCTTTCGTAGCTCTCGGCGACGCGGCTTCTCAGGCCGCCGGGCCGTCTCCGGCGGTCGAGCCACTCGCGTTCGAGACCGAGCCGCTCTCGAAGACTGAAATCGATTATCCGGCCATCCGGGCGATGCACGAGGCTTCGTCCCTGGAAAGCGAAGAGGAAGCCGCCGCGTGGCGCGAAGCGAAGCGGCCGGAAAGCGGAGAGAATAAGCCCGAAGAAAAAAAGGCCGGTCGATTTTTTCCGCTCCAGCCCCTGACCGATGGAGAAATTCCCCTGGATTCGATCGAAACAGTCATCGCGCGCCGCGGCTCCACGCGCGAGTTTTCGCGCGCGCCGATTACTTTTGCCGAGCTTTCCACGATAGTCGATCGGGCGACGCGCGGCGTGCCGGCCGATTTCTCGCATCCCGGCGAGGCGCCGCCGAGCGACCTCTATCTCATCGTTCATGCCGTGGAGGGTCTCCCTGCCGGCGCCTATTATTTTCACCGGGAAAGGCGCGCGCTCGAGCTCTTGAGGGAAGGCGACTTCCGCCGCGAAGCGGGTCATCTCGGGCTGGGCCAGGACATCCCGGCGGACGCGAGCGCCAACGTCTATTTTCTTGCGGATCTCCACCGCGTCCTGGACCGCTTCGGCAACCGAGGCTATCGCGCCGCCCAGCTCGAGGCCGCCGTCATGGGCGGGAAGCTCTATCTCGCGGCCTATGCGCTCCGGCTCGGCGCCTCGGGGCTCACCTTCTTCGACGACGACGTGACGGCATTTTTCTCTCCGCATGCCGCGGGAAAGAGCGTGATGTTTCTGGCCGCCGTGGGCCAGTCCGCCAGGCGGCGAAAATAATTATTCGAGAACGAGGTATCTTAATCCCCACCGTCTGTTATAGTCATGATCACGTAGCGGCTGGCGGCCTACGTCCAAACAGCAAAACCCGGCTACAATTTTCGAGCATCGTTGAGGCGGTCCCCTGGGGTTAACCGCCTCTTTGTGTTTTATGGGACGGAGCGGGTTGGAAGGAAGAGAGCGTCATGGACCATCGTTCAACGATCAACCGCATCGGCTTCATCGGCAACTATCTACCGCGCCAGTGCGGCATCGCCACGTTTACCACCGACCTGTGCGAGGCGATCGCCGTCGAATACGCCGACACCACCTGCATCGCTTTGCCCGTCAACGACATCGAGACCGGTTACGCCTATCCGGCGCGCGTCCGCTTCGAGCTGACGGAGAAAGATATCGAGTCGTATCGCCGGGCCGCCGACTTCCTCAACACCAACAACGTCGATCTCGTATCCCTGCAATTCGAATACGGCATCTTCGGCGGGCGGGCGGGCAGCCACATCCTGGCCCTTCTCCGCGAGCTGCGCATGCCGGTCGTTACGACGCTCCATACCATTCTCCGCGATCCGGACCCGGACCAGCGGCGGGTGCTGGAGGAAGTCGCGGCGCTGTCGGACCGGTTGGTCGTCATGAGCCGGCGCGGCGCGGAGTTTTTGCAGGAGATCTATCACGTGCGGCCGGAGAAGATCGATTCGATCCCGCACGGCATCCCCGATCTGCCGTTCGTGGACCCGAGCTTTCACAAGGACCTGTTCGGCGTCGAGGGCAAGCTCGTTCTGCTCAGCTTCGGACTCTTGTCGGCGAATAAAGGCATCGAGAACGTCATCGCCGCGCTGCCCGCTATTCTGGCCCGCTATCCGAACGTGGTGTACATGATCGTCGGCGCCACCCATCCCAACGTCAAGCGCGCCGACGGCGAAACGTACCGGTTGTCGCTCCAATGGATGGCCCAGGAGAAGGGCGTGGAAGGCCAGGTGATTTTTTACAATCGATTCGTCAGCCTGGAGGAGCTCGTCAAGTTCATCGGCGCGGCGGATATTTATATCACTCCGTATCTCAACCCGTCGCAGATCGTCTCCGGGACGCTCGCCTACACTTTGGGCGCGGGCAAGGCGGTGATTTCGACGCCCTATTGGTATGCCGAGGAGATGCTGGCGGAGGAGCGGGGGGCGCTGGTGCCGTTCCGCGATCCGGCGGCCCTGGCCGGGCAGGTGATCGACCTGCTGGACAACGAGGCGAAGCGCCACGGCATGCGCAAGCGCGCCTATCTCTACGGGCGGCAGATGGTCTGGCCCCAGGTGGCGCGGCGCTACATGGAGAGCTTCGAGCGCGCCCGGGCGGAGCGCCGCCACTTCACCCCGCAGGGTTTCACGGTCGAGGCGCTGGACCAGCGGCCGGCCGACCTGCCGCCGCTGAAGCTCGATCATCTGCGCCACATGGCGGACGAGACCGGCATGCTGCAGCACGCCATTTTCACGGTGCCCAACTATCATGAGGGCTACAGCACCGACGACAACGCCCGCGCGCTCATGGTGAGCACTCTGCTCGAGGAACTGGGCAGCGGCGAGGCGTTGGAGCTGGCCTCCCGGTATCTCGCATTCGTCTGGTACGCCTTCAACCCGGAAACCGGACGCTTTCGCAACTTTATGGATTACCAGCGCCGCTGGCTGGAAGAC
Organism: Binatia bacterium; assembly: GCA_036394475.1. GTDB lineage: Bacteria > Desulfobacterota > Binatia > UBA9968 > UBA9968 > JAJPJQ01. Next base: position 1,511 of record DASWFA010000088.1, on the reverse strand, counting down.
AGCGGCTCCGAGGATTGCCACGGCCGCACGCTCTGCGCGCTCGGCACCGTGTTGGGCCGCTCCGGCACGCCGGCCCTGCACAAAATGGCGGGATGGCTGTTCGAGCAGGCGCTGCCCGCCATCGTCGCCACCACCAGCCCGCGGGCCTGGGCCTTCGCGCTGATCGGCGTCCAGGAATATCTGCAGCGATTCGCCGGCGACCGCATGGCGAGCCAGATCCGCGAAGAGCTGGCGGGCCGGCTGCTGGCGCTCTATCGAAGCCACCGTTCGGATGAGTGGCGCTGGTACGAAGAGGTCTTGACCTATTGCAATGCCGCGCTGCCGCACGCCCTGATCATGTGCGGCCAATCGATCCCCAATAACGAAATGATCCAAGCCGGACTGGAGACGCTCGGCTGGCTGGCCGACCTGCAGCGCTCCGAGTCCGGGGGGCATTTTGTCCCGATCGGCTCCAACGGCTTTTTCGCGCGCGGCGGTGAGCGCGCCCGGTTCGATCAACAGCCGGTCGAGGCCCACGCCATGGTGTCCGCCTGTCTGGAAGCCGCCCGCATCACGGGTGACAAGCGCTGGTTGAAGGAATCGCGGCGCGCGTTCGAGTGGTTCCTCGGGCGCAACGATCTGAACCTTCCTATTTACGACCCGACGACGGGCGGCTGTCGGGACGGTCTCCATCCCGACCGCCTGAACGAGAATCAAGGCGCGGAGTCGACGCTGGCTTTTCTCCAGTCCCTGCTGGAGCTGCGCCTGGCCGAGAACGCCCTTCAAACTGCGAGGCCCCGACCCGATGAACAACCAGCACCCCGGACTCTTCTCGCGTCATAAGACGAATCCGATTTTGACCGCGGCCGGTTGGCCCTATCGCGCCAACACCGTGTTCAATCCGGGCGCCACGCTGCTGCAGGATGGAACCACCCTGTTGCTCTGCCGCGTCGAGGACCGTCGCGGCCACTCCCACCTCTGCGCGGCGCGCTCCGCCGACGGCGTGGGCGGGTGGCTGATCGACCCCGAGCCGACGCTGCCGGCCGACCCGATACGTTTCCCGGAAGAGATCTGGGGCATCGAAGACCCGCGCATCACCTATCTGCCCGAACTCGACAAGTACGCCGTCGTCTATACCGCCTACACGCGCGACGGCCCCGGCGTGTCGCTCGCTCTCACGAAAGATTTCCACGACTTCGAGCGCTGCGGCGTAATCATGCCGCCGGAAGATAAAGACGCGGCGCTGTTTCCCCGTCGCATCGACGGCCACTGGGTTTTGATCCACCGCCCGGTCAGCGCTCCGCGCGCCCACATGTGGATATCCTACTCGCTTGACCTCGTCCACTGGGGCAATCACAAGCTGATATTGGAAGCGCGGCGCGGCGCGTGGTGGGACGCCAATAAAATAGGCCTCTCGCCGCCGCCGATCGAAACGCCCGAGGGCTGGCTCGTGATCTATCACGGCGTGCGCCAGACGCCGGCCGGCGCCATTTACCGGCTGGGATTGGCACTGTTCGATCTCGACGCGCCGG
>DASWFA010000087.1:0-1930 GCA_036394475.1 Binatia bacterium | reverse complement strand
AATCCCGCCGAGAGCCTGGAAGTATTAAAGAAATGGACGCGCCTCGGCGACAAGAACGCGCTCGAGGAGACGTACCGCATCTTCGGCGCGATCATCCCGGCCAAGCCCTACGGCACCGAAGAGGGCTGGAAAAATCTCGTCGAGGTCCTGAGCGCGGCCGATCCCAAGGCGCGGCAGATGGAGTCGAAGGACATCTTCGACTACACCTACCTGCGCGAGATCGATAAAAGCGGGTTCATCGACGCCCTCTACAAATAGGCACTGAACGGAAAGACCATGGCCAGCCCATTCGAGCCCAAGCCCTACGCCGGGAAGACCGCCTTCGAGCAGTGGGCCGAATACGAAGGCGTCCCGCTGATCCGCGATTTTATCGTGCCGGATCTCCGCGCGGTCGCGCTCGCGCCCTGGGACCGCGTCGGCGCCGCCGGCTGCTGGATGGTGCTCGGCGCGCCCCAAGACCAGCTCGGCATGGCCGCCTACGTGTGCGAGATCGCGCCGGGGCAAGCGACCAAGCCGCAGCGCCACCTGTTCGAGGAGCTGATCTTCGTCCTGAGCGGCAGCGGCGCGACCACCGTGTGGAACGAGGGGGCGAAGCCGATGTCCTTCGAGTGGAAGCGCGGCAGCCTGTTTTCGCCGCCGCTCAACTCCTGGCGCCGGCATTTCAACGGGCAGGGCGGCGAGCCGGTGCGGTTCGTCTCGATGACCAACGCGCCGGCGGTCTTCAATATGTTTCACAGCTACGATTTCATCATGGAGAATCCCTATCTTTTCCAAGAGCGCTTCAACCACGAGGAAGACTACTTTTCGGGCAAGGGCGAGACCCATCCCGGCGACGTGTGGGAGAGCAACTTCATCCCGGACATCGTCGATCTCAAGTTCTACGAGTTTTCGACCAAAGGCCCGGGCATGAAGCACATCGAGATCGAGCTGTCGAGCAACACGCTCTCCGGCCACATCAGCGAGTCGCCCGTCGGGGTCTATAAAAAAGCGCACCGCCACGGCCCGGGGGCTTACATCATCACGCTCCGCGGCCGGGGCTATTCGCTCATGTGGCCCGAGGGGCAGAAATCGAAGCGCTTCGACTGGGGGCCGGCGAGCATGATGTCGCCGCCGAACCGCTGGTTTCACCAGCACTTCAATCTGGGCAAGGAGCCGATCCGCCAGCTCGCGCTCAAGGGCTGGGGGCAGAAGTATCCGATCGGCGGCTGGGACCAGATGTTCAAGAGCACCGAGGCGGGCGGCGACATGATCGACTTCGAAGACGAGGAGCCGGCCGTCCGCGAGACGTATCGCGAGGAATTGAAGAAAGAAGGCATCGAGCTCAAGAATCCGCCGGTGACGTACAGGAAGAGACAGGTGGCGTGAAGCCGATGAAAAAAACGGCGATATTTCTTTTCACGGCGATCCTGCTCTTTTCTTTTTGCCGGCAGGCGCCGGCGCAGTCGAAGCCGCAAAAGATCGTGGTCCAATACCCCGCCACGGCTTCCATCGGCGGCGTGCTCCCCTGGATCGCCCAGCAAAAAGGGCTCTTCGCCAGGCACGGGCTGGAGGCGGAGATCGTTTACACGACCGCCTCGACCGCCATGCAGGCGCTCATCGCGGGCAGCATCGACATCGCGGGCGGCGACGTGCTGGCGCCATTGTCGGCTTTCGCCGGCGGCGCGGACGTCGTCGTCGTAGGCTCGTTCGCCAACTCGTCGCCCTATATCATGGCGGCGCGCGCCGGCGTCAAGCGGATCGCCGATTTGAAGGGCAGCAAGATCGGCATCCAGTCGCCGACCGGCCGGGGGACTATTTTCACCCGCGTCGTCCTGGAAGAGGCGGGGCTCGATCCCGACCGCGACGTGCAGCTCTTGCGCGTGGGCGGCACCGAGGCGCGCGTCGGCGCGCTCATCGCCGGCCACATCGACGGCGCGCTGATCAATCCCGG
>DASWFA010000086.1:0-3675 GCA_036394475.1 Binatia bacterium | reverse complement strand
GACCGATCAGAAGCCGGCAGCCGCCCCGCGTCGGACTGTCGGTGTAAAGGACCGCGCCGTCGGCGTCTTTGCACAGGTAGACATCCGCCCTCGCCTCGGCCCAAAACAGGGCCAGGACGAGGACAGAGAACAGTACAGGCGCCGAAAACTTTACACCGGGCATAATGTCCAACAAGATACGATTTTACCCGCCTCCTGTCAATACCCCAGTTGACGGCATCGGAATTACAAGACCACGCAAGACCTTGTTTTTATTATAGAAATACCTCACCGCCGGCGGCCAGCCCCAGGCGGGCGACGGCCGGAGGGGTCAGCCTGACGTAGAACGGGGCGCCGGCGTCGACCTGGAGAATCGCCTGCCCCATGGAGGTCTCGATAGTCCGTATCGTCCCCCGGAGGATGTTGCCGGCGGAGATCCCTTCCGGCGCCTTGGTGGCGACCAGGATGTCGTCGCCGCGGATGCCGATTTGGACCGCGCGGCCGGCGGCGGCCGGCGTATGGGAAACGAAAAGCTCCGGGCCCGCCGCGAGCCGGACCCTGCTCCTGCCGCCCTCGGCGTCGGAGTCGATCAGGACCGCCTCGAAGACGTTTTCCAGCTGGTCTCTTTCCATCCGGGAGAGCACCGCCCCGGAGGTCAAAATCTCCCGCGGCGCCCCCTGGGCCGCCAGCCGCCCCTCGCTCAGCACGATCACCCCGTCGGCCAGCGAGAGGACCTCGACCGGGTTATGGGTCACGTAGATCATCGGGATGCGGAACTCGTCGCGCACTCTTTTGAGATAGGGAAGAATCCGCTCCCTGAGGCCGATGTCGAGCGCCGCCAGCGGCTCGTCGAGCAAAAGGAGCCGGGGCCGTGAAAGGAGCGCGCGCGCCAGCGCCACCCGCTGGGACTCGCCGCCGGATATCCGCCCGACCGGGCGCTCGAGCAGATGGCCGATCTCCAGCAGCGCGACCACGGGCTCGAAGCCGATATCGGCCGCGCCTTCGTACCCGCCGCGCCGCCCCGCGCCGAAGAGAATGTTTTTTTTGACCGTGAGGTGCGGGAAGAGCGAGGCCTCCTGGGGCACGTAGCCGAGAGAGCGCGCGCGCGGCGCGAGGTCGATCTTTTTAGCCGAGGAAAAAAGCGTCCGGCCGCCGATCTCGATCTCCCCCGAGGCGATGGGTCGCAGCCCCGCGACCGCCTCCAGCAAAGAGGTCTTGCCCGCGCCGGACGGGCCGAAAACCGCGGTGACCTGGGACGCGAGCCGGATATCGACGTCCAGGTCGAAGCCCGCCAGCGGAACGCGGCATTGGAGCAGCATACCCGCCGCCTCAACCCTTCGCCCCGGAGCGCGCGAGCCGCTCCGACAGGGCGACGGCGGCGAACGCCAGGGCCGCCGTCACCAGCACGAGGGCGAAGGCTTCGCCGTCGCGGCCGAGCTGGACGAAGCTGAAGATGGCGAGCGACAGGGTCTGCGTCCGGCCGGGAATGTTGCCCGCGACCATGATCGTCGCGCCGAACTCCCCGAGCGCGCGCGCGAAGGCGAGGAGACAGCCGGCGACGACGCCGCGCCACGCGAGCGGCAGCGTCACGGCGAAAAATATCCTCGGCGCCGAGGCGCCGAGCGTCGCGGCGATCTGCTCGAGCCGCGGGCTCACCTCCGCGAAGGCGCTCCGCGCCGAGCGCACCAGCAGCGGAAACGACATGACCGCCATCGCCGCGAGCACGCCCTTCCAGTTGAAAAGGATTTCCACGCCCCGGTCGTAGAGCCACGCGCCGAGCGGGCCCCTGCGCCCGAAGATTTTCAAGAGAATCAGCCCGGTCGCGACCGGAGGCATGACCAGCGGCAGCATGACGAAAGTTTCGACCGCGCTCTTGAGCGGCCAGTCTTTGCGCGCCAGCAGCCAGGAGAGAAAAATCCCGAGCGGCAGGATGAGCAGCGTGCTCGCCAGCGCGACGGCGAGCGAAAAAAGCGTTATCTGCCAGGTCTCGGCGGTCAAATAATTTCCCCTAGTCGAAGGTTATTCCAGGACGATGAAGCCGTATTTCTTGAAAACCGCCGTCCCCTCCCTGCCCGAGGCGAAGGAGAGGAAAGCGCGCGCCGCCCGGCCGTTTTTCGAGTCTTTGACGACGGCGGCCGGATAGACGATCTGCGGCCCTTTATCGGGCGGCGCCTCGTGGACGACTTGGACTTTTTTCGAGAGCGCCGCGTCCGTCCGGTAGACGAACCCGGCGTCGACGTTGCCGGACTCGACCGAGGCGAGGACCGCGCGGACGTCCAGGACCGGCACGACTTTCGCCGCCACGCCCGGCCACAGCCCCTCGGCTTCGAGATATTTCTTCGCGTAGATCCCGGCGGGCACCGTCTCGGGCTCCGCCAGCGCGATCCGCTTGACCCCGGGCTTGAGGAGATCTTTCGGCGCGGCGAGATCGAGCTTCGCATCTGCCGGCGCGACCAGCACCAGCCGGTTGGAGAGCAGGTCTTTCCGGGTGGCGCCGTCGATCCGCCCGTTTTTCTCCAGACCGTCCATCTTTTCCCGGTCGGCGGAGAAGAAGATGTCCGCCGGCGCGCCCGCTTCGATCTGCCGCGCCAGCTCGCTCGACGAGCCGAAATTGAACCGGACCGAATTTTTGCTTTGGAGCCGGTACGCCGCGCCGATCTCCTTCAGCGCGTCGGTCAGGCTCGCCGCCGCCGAGACGACAATTTCAGCTCCATGGACGGACAAAGCCGTCCCCGGGATCAGCGCCGCCGCCAAAACCGCTACGGCTGTTTTTTTCATCGCTGCTCCTGCGTATTCATCTCCACGACTTTGCCGGCCTCGCGGGTGTCGTAGCCGCCCATCGCTTCGACCTCCGAGCGAAACGGCCGGCTCGTTATCGTGTCGAGCAGGACAGCGAGCGCCGGGTGGAGGTCCATATACTCGGTTGGAATGACGAGATCGTAGCGCTCTTCCTGGAGCGGCACGAAGTCCAGGCCGAACGCCACCGCCGCGGCGGCGACGCCGATCCCGGCGTCGGCGAGGCCTTCCCTGACGCCCCAGGCGATGTCGAGATGCGAGCCGACCGAGCGGTCGTAGCCGCGGACTTTTTTGCTCTCGATGCCGGCGCGCGCGAGCCGCCGGTCGAGCAGCCGGCGCGCCCCCGAGCCGGTTTCCCGGTTGAGGAGCCGGACGTCGCGGCGGGCCAGATCGTCGATCGCGCGGATGCGCTTGGGATTGCCGCCCGCCACGATCAGCCCCTGCTCCCAGGCGGCGAACGTGACGATGAGGCAGGCCAGCCGCTTGAGGTTCCGCCTGAGGTAGGGCAGGTTCGACTCCCCCGAGCGCTCGTCGAGGATGTGGAGACCGGCGACGTGCGCTTCGCCGCGGGCGAGGGCGGCGAACGCCGCCTCGCTGCCCATCGTCCGAACCAGCAGCGAGCCCTCTTCCGGCCGCCGCTTGAGATAATCGGCGGCTAAAAACATCGCCGGGTTGCAGCCGGCGACGACGATCTGCCGGTCGATCGCCCGGCGGTCGCGCAGCAACAAAACTTCGGCGCGGCTTCCCTTCGGCCGGGCCGCCAGAAGACCGTCCGCCGACTCGGCGAAGCCGCCCGGGCCGCCCAGCGCGGCGACCGGCTGGACGAGCACGCGCCGGCCGACGCGAATCGCCTTGACCCGGGTGGAAGCCGGCGCCGCCGGACCGAGCCAATCCCCCTCG
>DASWFA010000085.1:0-11881 GCA_036394475.1 Binatia bacterium | reverse complement strand
ATGCGCCCTTCGAGCTGGGCAGTGAGCGACCAGTATTCCAGCGCGACGAAGGCGCGGATCTCCTTCTCGCGGTCGCACACGAGCCGCACCGCCACCGATTGCACCCGTCCCGCGCTCAGTCCCCGGCGCACCTTGGTCCAGAGGATCGGGCTGATCTTGTAGCCCACCAGCCGGTCGAGGACGCGGCGCGCGATCTGCGCGTCGAACTTCTGCCGGTCGAGCTTCAGCGGATGGGCGATCGCCTCCTGCACCGCCTTGCGCGTGATCTCGTTGATCAGCACGCGATGGATGGTGAAATGGTCCTTGCCGAGCTGGTCGGCGATGTGCCAGGCGATCGCCTCGCCCTCGCGGTCGGGGTCGGAGGCGAGGTAGACGTTTTCCTTCCCCTTGGCCGCCTGCTTGAGCTCGTCGACGACCTTTTTCTTGCCCAGGATCACCTGAAAATCGGGCTTGAAGTCTTTTTTGATGTCCACGCCGAGCTTGCTCTTGGGCAAGTCCACGACGTGTCCCACCGACGCCTTCACCTGATAGTCCCGGCCGAGATATTTTCCCAGCGTCTTGGCCTTGGCCGGCGACTCGACAATGACTAGATTCTTGGCTGCCATAAGTTCAATCTCTGATTTTCGGGCGGCCGATCAGACCGCCGCGCAAAAGCGCTTGCCGGGCAGCTGCCTGAGCAGTCCCAGGATCTCCAATTCGAGCAAAATTTCTAAGACCTTCGGCGCCGCCAGGCCGCTCGTCTCGATCACCTCGTCGATCTGCCGCGGCGCGGCCTCGACCAGGTGAAAAATCTTTTTCGCCTCCGCGCTCAGGTGCGGCGGCAGGACCGGCGCCGGAGGCGCTTCCGGCGCGCCGGGGCGGGCCTCCAGCTGCGGCGCGATCTCCTCGAGGATGTCCTCGACGCGCTCGACCAGCTTGGCGCCCTGGCGGATCAAGCGGTGCGGGCCGCGGCTCCGGCTCGCGCCGGCCGCCCCGGGCACCGCGAAGACCTCGCGCCCCTGATCGAGCGCCGCGGCGGCGGTGATGAGCGAGCCGCTCTTCTCCGTCGCCTCGACCACGACGACCCCCGTCGCCATGCCGCTGATAATGCGGTTCCGCGCCGGAAAATGAAACGACAGCGGCGGCGTCGCGATCGGCAATTCGGAGACGACCGCGCCGCGCTCGGAAATCCGGCGATAAAGGTCTCCATGCTCCGGCGGATAGACCACGTCCACGCCGCACCCGAGCACCGCCACGGTCCGGCCGCCGGCCTCGAGCGCCGCTTCGTGCGCGGCCGCGTCGATCCCGCGCGCCATGCCGCTCACGATGGTAAATCCCAGCCGGGCGAGCCCCTGGCACAGGTCGCGCGTGACGCCGAGGCCGTATTCGCTCGCGACGCGCGTCCCGACCACGGCGACCGCGCGGGCGTCCTCTGCCGCCAGCGCGCCGCGGACGTACAGAAACGGCGGCGGGTCGGCGATCGTCCGAAGGCGCGCCGGATAGCGCGGGTCCGAATAGGGCACGATGTCGGCGCCCGCGCGGGCCGAGCGCTCGATTTCTTCTTCAATCTCTTCCCATTCGGAGAAGCCGACGAGCCCCTCGATCGCCGGACGGTCCAGGCCGGGGATCTGCGCCAGCGTCTCCGGCGAAGCGGAGAGCGCGCGGCGCGGATCGCCGAAAAAATCGGCGATCTTTTTAAAGCTCGCCGAGCCGAGTCCGCGGACGCGCGTCAGCGCGAGCCACGGCGCCTGCTCGCTCCCCGTTCGGTATGCGCGGTTTTCCAACGTCTGAGCCATAAGAGTCGAATAATGCCTTGAGGGCCGTCGCGCCAGGTACTGGGCGGTCGGGCCCGGGAGCACAGTCTTATAATGGTATTAGAAAAAAGCTGCAAACGCCAACGGAGGCCTCGCGGCCCCCGCCGGTTTCGGGTCGCGTCCAAGTCTGATCGGCCAAGCCGGCCTAACTGACTGAGTACGGCGAATCGGACGGCATGTCAAGATTGACGTCAAAATTTAAGGCGGGGGAAGGTCTGCCGAACCGCGAAAGCCCTGAGAATTCTACCGCTTACCTCTTCCGGCCTTCACCTTCTGTCTTTTTCTCCTCGGCTTGGCCTCGTCTTCCCGCCGTCCCCGTATGACCAGCCGGATCGGCGCATATTCCAGTCCCAGCGCCGCGCGCAGCTGGTGCTTGAGATAGCGCTCGTAGCCGGCGGTGATGCCCTCGGGGAAGTTGACGAACAGGGCGAAGCGCGGCGGCCCCGAGCCGATCTGCGTGGCGTAGAAAAATTTCACCTGCTTGCCGTGCGCCAGCGGCGGCGGGTTTCTGGCGAAGATGGCCCGCACCGCCTGGTTCAGCGGCGAGGTCGGAACCCGCCGGCCGTAGGCGGCGGCGACGTTTTTCACCGCCGCCATCAGCTTGACGACGCCGGAGCCGGTCGCCGCGGAGAGGAAAACCACCGGGGCGTAATCAACGAAGGCGAGCTTGTAGTAGACCTCTTCCCGGTATTTTTTCGGCTCTTTCTGCTCCGGCGGAACGGCGTCCCACTTGTTCACCGCCACGATCAGCCCCTTGCCGCGCTCGGCGGCGTAGGCCAGGATCTGCGCGTCCTGGCTGGTCACTCCCTCGGGACCGTCCAAAAGGTACAGCACCACATCGCCGCGCTCGACCGAGCCGAGCGAGCGGATCACGCTGTAGCGCTCGACGCGGTCGGCGATGCGCGCCTTGCGCCGGATGCCGGCGGTGTCGATCAGGTTGTACGACGCGCCGCCGAAAGCGAACGGGCTGTCGAGCGCGTCGCGCGTGGTGCCGGGCTCGGCGTCGACGACCGAGCGTTCGTAGCCCAACAGCCGGTTGACCAGCGTCGATTTGCCCACGTTGGGCCGCCCGACGACGGCGAGCGCGAGCGGCCGCGCCGGGCCCTTATCTTTCTTTTCCGTTTCCTCCGGTTCTTCTATTTCCGTCTCTTCCGTCTCCGGCTCTATCTGTTTAAGCTCCGGCGGAAAGCTCGCGACGATCCGGTCCAGCACCTCCGTGAACCCCAGCCCGTGCTCGGCGGAGACGGGAAAGATATCCGACAGGCCCAGCTTGTAAAACTCGTACATGCCGTTCTCCTTGGAAGGCGTGTCGAGCTTGTTGGCGGCGAAAAGGACCGGCTTGTCGACCCGGCGGAGCAGCTCGACCGCCTCGCGGTCGAGCGGATGGAGCCCGCTCTTGCCGTCGAAGAGAAATAAAATCACGTCCGCCTCTTCGATCGCGAGCCGCGTCTGCTCCTGGACCTGTTTTTTGAGCGAGGTGTTGGCGTCGGGCTCGAAGCCGCCGGTGTCGACCACCAGGAATTTCCATCCCTCCCACTCCGCCGCGCCGTAATTGCGGTCGCGCGTCACGCCCGGGAGGTCGTGCACGATCGCCTTTCTCCGCGCGCTCAGTCGGTTGAAAAAAGTCGATTTGCCGACGTTGGGCCGGCCGACCAGCGCGAGCACCGGGAGCCGGCGCGGCAGGTCGCCCGGCGGTTGTATTTCGAGGGCCTCGGCCATCTTACAGCCCCAGCTCCGTCAGCGCGTTCGGGTCCTGGGTCCAGCCCGGGTCCACGCGGATGAAAAGCTCGAGGAAAACCTTGCAGCCGAGCAGCCGCTCGAGCTCCTCCCGCGCCTGGGTGCCGATCTCCTTCAGCATCGACCCTTTTTTCCCGATGAGGATCGGCTTGTGCGCCGCGCGCTCGACGTGGATGGTCGCCTTGACGACGATGAGATTTTTTTCCTCTTTCTCGGTGAACTCGTCGATCGAGACCGCGGTGCCGTAGGGGATCTCCTCGTGCGTCCGGAGGAAGATCTTTTCGCGCACCAGCTCCGCGGCGAGAAACCGCTCGGTCTGGTCGGTGACTTCCTCGCCGGAATAGTAGCGCGGCCCTTCCGGCAGCAGCGCCTCGATCCGCTCCAGGACGAGAGCGTCGCCGTCGCCCTTGAGCGCGCTGATCGGCAGGATCTCGCGCCCGGGGAGCATCCCCGCCACGCGCTCCATCAGCGGGAGGAGCTTCCCCTTGTGGACGAGATCGATCTTGTTCAGGAGAATGAGCACCGTCCCGCGCGACTGCCCGAGCATGGTCGCGATCTCTTCGTCGTCCCGGCGCAGCCCCTCGCGGGCGTCGACCAGCCAGAGGACGCCGTCCACTTCGCTGAGCGCGTTCAGCGCGACGTCGACCATGCGCCGGTTGATGAGCGAGCGCGCCCGGTGGATGCCGGGCGTGTCGAGGAAGATCGCCTGGGAGTTTTCCGTCGTGCGGATGCCGGTGATGCGGTTCCTGGTCGTCTGCGGCTTGGGCGAGACTATCGCTATTTTTTGGCCGAGGAGCCGGTTCAGCAGCGTGGACTTCCCCACGTTGGGGCGGCCGACGATGGCGACGTAGCCGGACCGGAAGCCGGCCGGCGGATTTTTGTTCTCCGGGTTTTCCATGGAAATTTTTCTTTACGCTCGAAACATGAAATAGGCGGCACCGACGAGGCATAATCCCGCCCAAAGGTAATCCAGCTTGATCGGTTGCTGCATGTATAAAACCGCGAACGGGACAAACACCGAAAGCGTGATGACCTCCTGAAGAATCTTCAGCCGCCCGAGGCTGAGCTCGGTGTAGCCGATGCGGTTTGCCGGCACCTGGAGCAGGTATTCGAACAGCGCGACGCCCCAGCTCGCGAGCGCCGCCACGTACCATTTCTGACCGCTCAAATTCTTGAGATGCGCGTACCAGGCGAACGTCATGAAGATATTCGAGCAGACCAGCAGCAGGGACGCCTGGAAGATCGTCGTTGTCATCGCCGCGCCTTTTTATTTCGCCTCACTTCTTAAACGCGTTCAGGTTGACGCCGAGATTGGCGCCGAGCCAGAGCGAGCGGTCGAGATGATCGCCCTTGCCGTCGCCGGTCTCGGGATGCACCAGGACGGCGAGCCCCTCGCGGTTGAGCATCAGCCACGGCACCACCCGGGCGAACTCCTCGGGCGCGAAGAGCGCCTGGTACATCGGCTTCAGATGCGGCCCGACGAGCTCGTCGTGCCAGCTGCCGAGCCTGACGTTGAACTGGCCGAGCCCCTCGCGCACGCGCGCCGCGACCTCCTTGGTCTGCGGCGTGTAGTAGATGTGCGCGTGGTAGCCTTGGATGTCCGAAGCGGGCCGTGACATGAGCGCCTCCGCTAGCCTGCTCATCAACATGCTAGGTTTAGTTCGGCCAAGAAGCAAGCCCCGCGGACGGAGAGGGCGGGGGATTATTCGATTTCGGCGCGGCGAAAGCAGCCGGCGGTGTGGTCGTTGACCATGCCGACCGCCTGCATGAAGGCGTAGCAGATCGTCGGGCCGACGAATTTAAAGCCGCGGCGCGCGAGGTCCCGGCTCATCGCCGCCGACTCCGGCGTCAACGCGGGGATTTCGCGGAGCGCGCGAAATTTATTTCGCCTGGGCGCGCCGCCGGCGAGCCCCCAGATATAGCGGTCGAAGCTCGCGAACTCCTTTTGGACGGCGAGAAGGGCCCGGGCGTTCTCCACCGCCGCGGCGATCTTGAGCCGGTTGCGGACGATGCCCGGATCGGCGAGCAGTTTTTTTATCTTGGATTGATCGTAGCGCGCGACCCGCCGCGGGTCGAACCCGTCGAACGCCCGGCGGTAGTTGCCGCGCTTTTTGAGAATCGTCTCCCAGCTGAGGCCCGCCTGCGCGCCTTCGAGCACGAGGAATTCGAACAGCCCGCGGTCGTCGTGGAGCGGCACGCCCCATTCCTCGTCGTGATAGGCGATCATGAGGTCGGATTTGGCCCAGGCGCAGCGCGGCTTGTCGGCGGGATTCAAGTTCGCCTATTCGATTTTATCGGTTCCGTTGGCGTCGAAGAGCGGCCGGGCCCCGCCGCAGCTCCAGCACTCGCTGAATTGGCCCTCCACCCGCGTGCCGCACTTTCTACAGGTCCACGGGTCGGACACGGGTCGGAGCGGCGCCAGGGTGCGCGCCAGAACCGTCCGGGCTTCGGCAAACCTCGCGTCGTCGAGCACCCAGAGCTCGGGCCAGCACTCGATCGGCGGCAGCTCGCCCACCGCGGCGGAGAGATATAAATTTTTGACCGCGCAGGAGACGCCGCCGCTCTCTAAAATATTCTTGAGATGACTGATGACGAGCGGGTTCGGGGCGGTGTAGAGCTTTTTCATCGGGCGCTCCGGATCACTCCGGCCTGGACCATTTGAGAATCGTCTCTTTATCCGCGGGCGCGAGCCTCGCCTCCCGGTGCAGCAGGACATAATACCACTGCGGCATGGTCCCCGCCTCGACCTGCTCGACGATCTCCTTGAATTTCCGCGCCCGGCGACTCCCGGTGAACTGGCTCCAGGTGGAAAAATTCAGCTCGCGCCGGCCCTCCCGCACGTCCTGGGCGATAAGCCATGAGACCGGCGCGACGCGGGCGTACCACGGCCAGCGGGTCTCGTTCGAGTGGCAGTCGTAGCAGGCGCGCCGGAGAACGGCTTTCACCTCCGCCGGCGCCGCCACGTCGCTCTCGACCGGCGGGTTCGCGCGCTCGACGGGGACAAATTGGATCGCGATCAAAGCCACGATAAGAGCCATGCCAATCCTGGTGAGCAGTTTTTTCATCATCCCGAAGCGCGTCCTTCGTTGTATTTTCGCGCCGCGGCGGCGCTCGAATGATTCTATGTGATCGAGGGGGCTTGTGCAAAGGCCTGCGGCGTCCGGCGCGGCGACTCGGCCGGCCATCTTCTGGCGGCGAGATCGGCGAGGAAGAGAAAAAGCCCGAGGCCGGCGAGCGCCGGCCAGGTATGCCGCGCGGCCGTCGCTTTTCCCGGGTCCGGCGTGAAGAGGCGCTTGAGGCCCGCTTCCCAGCGGTCCGGACCGAGCATCTCGCCGCCGGTCTCTTCCGCGATGCGGCTTAAGAGCGCCAGGTTCGGCCTCAATTCCCGGTACTCGCGCGGGTAGGGGACGATGAAGGGAACCGTCGCGACGGCGGCCGGCGGACGGTTCTTTTTGTCGTCGTGGAGCGTCAGCAGGTAGGCGCCGCGCCGGGTGGCGCCGAGGCGCCCTTCGTACCGGCCGGGCGCGATCTGGCGAAACGGCGCGGCCGCGGGCGCGGTCCCGGCGGCGGAGATGTTGCCGCCGAGGTCGAGCTGGTTCAAGAAACCCCCGTCCCGGGTGCGGAGGTCGACGACCGCCCGGACGGCGTCTCCCTCCTGGTGAAACTCGGCGCTGACGCCGTAGGGCGCGAGCGTCCGCCGCGCGTCCTCGGCGAGCTGACCCGCCCAGCGGGGAAAATCGCTCCAGGCGATCCATTCCCGGCCCCAGCGGCCGCTCAGATCCGAGGTAAACGCGACGACCTTGCCGAGGCCGTAGCGCCAGGAGACGAGCAGCGGGTCTCCGTCCGCCTGCATCACGAGCTCCGCCTCGGGCTTCGGATGCGTCAGCACGTAGCCGAGAAGCGGCGGCAGGCTCCGCCCGGAAAAGCCCTGGAGCGCCCCCGCAGCGGCGCTCATCTGCGGGCGCACGCGCTTCTCGACCAGGAGATCGCGCGCGACGAGCAGCGTCTCGGCCGTGAAGATCTGCGGCACGGTCTCGGGATCGAGCGCGGCGTAGCCCCGGCCCTTGCCGCCGCGCGCGATCGCCGCCATCAAGCCGAGATCGGCGTCCGCGCCGACGGCGACCGTCGAGACCGTGACGCCCGCGCGCGCGAGCCGCGCCACCAGGGACGCGAAGTCCGCCTTGTCGGTCAGGCCGTCGGAGAGCAGCAGCAGGTGCTTGATCGCCGCCGGCTTGGCCGCGAGCGCCCGCTCCGCCTCGACCATCGCCTTGTACATGTCGGTGCCGCCGTCGGATTGAACCGCCGAGAGCCGCTCGGAGATCCATTCGCCCTTGCCGACGGCGCGGAACGGCAGCAGCCAATCCCAGCCGGCGTCGAATGTGAGGATACCCACCTGATCGTTGGGATTCAGCAGATCGGCGGCCGCCAGCGCGGCGGACTTCGCCAGGTCGAGCTTGGTCGCCCCTTCCGGCCCGGCGGCCATGCTGCCCGATTTGTCGAGCACGAAGAGGAGAGCGACGTGCGGCAGCTCGAGGCGCGACGGCGGCCGCATCTCGACGGGGAGCACGCGCTCGAGCGGCGTCCGGTAATAGCCGCCGGCGCCGTAGCTCTGCGGGCCGCCGATGACGAGGAGCCCGCCGCCCAGCTCGCTCACGTATCTCTCGATCGTCTCCATCTTCGCCTGCGTCAGGCGATAGGCCGGCACGTTGTCGAGCACGACGAGATCGAACGAGGAAATCTCCGGCAGCGCGAGCGGGCCGGTCTCGGGCGCCGCTTCGACCACCGCATAGCCCTGGACTTCGAGCGCCCGGGCCAGCGCGGGCCGGCGCCCGGCGGATGCATGGAGGTAGAGCGCGCGCCGCGGCCCTTGGACCTGGACGATGCCCTGCAGGCGGTTGTTCTCGGTGAGCGTGTCCGCCGGAGACTCCACCCAGAGCTCGTAGGTATGGCTTCCGGGCTCGGCGAGGCTGTCCGAGAAGCCCACCCAGTTCGCCCCCTGGGCGAGCGCCAGCGCCTGTTCTTTTCGGATCACGCCGTCGCGCAGGAGCTTGACGCGCGCCGGCGCCTCGGCGAGGGTCTCGACCGCGCCCTTGATCTCGAAGCGCGCGCCGCTTTGCACCTCCCGCGGCAAAACGAGCTCGCTCAAATAAATTTCGTTCCGGCCGCGCGCGAGGCTCACCGGTGCGACCGAGACAGCGATGCCGCGCGCACGCAGGAGCGCGAGCGCGCGGGCGGCCTCGCCCCGGGTCTGGTTGCCGTCGGAGATGAGGAGAATTTTTCCCTGCCGCCCCGGGCCGATTTGCGCGGCCGGCGCCTCGAGCGCCGCCTCGATGTCGGTCTCCTCGCGCCCGACCTCCGGGGAAAAATCCAACGGAAAATCGGCGCGGGGGAAAAACTCCCAGGCCGGCGCGCGCCCGAAAAAGAGGAGCCCGGCGCGCGTGTCCGCCCCGGCGAGCCGGCGCGCCGCGGCCAGAACCTCCAAAGCCTTTTCTTTACCCTCCTGCCCGACGCTCCGCGAGGCGTCCACCGCGAGGATGACGTCCAGCGCCCGCGCCGGCTGAAAAATCCTGGGGTCGACCAGCGCGAACAAAACCGCCGCCGCCGTGAGGCACCGGAGCGCCAGCGGATAAAACGCCGCGCCGTCCCGGAAAACCAGATAACCCTCCGCCGCGAGCAGGGCCAGGACCGCGCCGAGGAGAAAAGGCCAGAGGGACCATTCGCCCTCGGCCGCCGCCGCGCCGCCTTCGGCGGGTCCCGGCCGTTCCGGCGCGCCGGGACGGACGCGCGAGCGGATGTCGGACTCGGACTCGCTCAGGAGATTGACGGCGAACTCGCCGCCGCCGCTCGCGGCCCGGTAGGAGTAAAATCCGCTCGCGGCGGTGCCGGTGAACGGAAACGGATGGGCCGTCGCGCTCAAGGTCTCGCGCGCGCCGGCCGGGCTTTGCACCTCGACGCGGTCGTCTCCCGGCGCCAAGGGAATCGCGTACGGCTTTCCGGCCTGGACCTGGGCGCCGGGAAACTCGGCGCCGCGCGGCCGGAGCCATTCGAACGCATTGGCGAACAGGACCGGAAAGGCGACCCGCCACGGCAGATCCGAAGCTGAGAGGTCGAAGCCGATCACCAGCGCCTTGAGCTTCGGCTGCTCGACGGCGAAGATCAGCGGGCCCTCCCGCGACTCCGCCAAAATGGACGCGCCGCGCGCGGGCGCGGCGAAGCGGAGCGCCTCTTTGATCCGGAGGCCGTCGAAGCCGAGTCCCCGCGCCAGCGGGTGGCGCTCCGACGCGGGCAGGAGGCGCGGCCGAAAAATTTTCCCGCGCGCCGCCAGCGGCGCCGGCGCGGCGTTGATCAGGATGAAATTGCCTTCGGCGAGCCGGGGCGGCGCGACGCCGTCGAGAATCACGACGTCGAAGCGGCGCGCGCCGGAAGCGGCGTCCGGCCGGAGGTCCCGGCCTGAGCTTAGTCGAAGGCTCTCCCCGGTCACGCGCTCGGCGCGCGTGACCTTGAGATAAGGCACGGAGGCAAAGAGGTGCTCGAGATAGGGGCTGCCCTTTCCCGCGTAGAGCACGGAGAGCGGCCGGGCGCTCCCGAGCGCGAGGTAGGCGCGGTTGTCGGTCGGAAAATCGTCCGCGACGTCCAGCCGCGCCTCCAGCCGCTCGGGCAGGTCGCCTTCATGGGGATAGATCAGGACGCGGCTCTCTCCGGCGCCGACGTCGATCGTCTCCTCCGACCACGTCTTTCCCGCCATCGTGAGGACGAGCGGCGCGCGAACCCGGCGCGACGAATAGTTTTTTACCGCGACCATCGCCTGATAACGATCGGCCGGCCCGGACAGGCGGCGCAGCTCGAGGCCGACGATGCCGATATTTTCTCCGCCCTCCCCGACCTGGACGAGGCTAAGATGCGCCGATCCCCAGGGAATCTCCTCCGCTCCTTCGAACGCGCCGTCGCTCACCACGACGACGCGGCCGGCGCGCTTTAAAAACGTCTGCGCGAAGAGCACCGCGTCTTTCACCGGGCTCGGCCCGTCGGTCGCGCGGACCGAGCGCGCCAGCGCCCGGAGCCGCGCCCGGTCTCCGGTCCAGGCGGAAATGACCTCGGGCCGCGGACCCGCGCCGATGATCATCATCTCCCCGCCCGACGCCATCGCGTCAATCAATCTCACGAGCTCCGCGCGGGCGTCGTCGAAGCGGCTGCCGCTCCGTCCCCTGGCCTTCATGCTGGCGCTCTGATCGAGCACGACCACGGTGGATGCCGCGGGCGCGCCGGGGCGCGCGAGAAAAGGATCGGCCAGCGCCGCGATCAACGCGGCGGCGGCGAGCAGCTGGAGAACGAGCGGCAGATTTTTTTTGAGCAGCCGGCCGAGCCACCGGCCCGTCTGCCGCTCTTTCAGCACCCGCTCCCATAAAAACAGGGCGGTCGTGCGTAGCCGGACCCCCTTGGGCCTGAGACTATGGAGGATGAGAATCGCCGGAACGGCAGCCAGCAAAAGCAGCAGAGCGGATGGAAGACCAAAGTTCATGATTAAAAATTAGGAATTCAACATTCAACATTCATTAACGACGCAGACTCCTCGACCGCCGCAAAGTCAGCAAAAGAAAGTCTTCCAATGGGTCCGAGGTGCTGGTCTTGAGATAATCGATCCCCCGGCCGAGACAAAAAGACTCGATCTCGCGGCAGTAGGCGGCGAGCTCCGCTTGAAAGCGCCGGACCAGCGCGGCGTCGAGAAAAATCCTCCTCTCGCGGCGGCTCTCGACGTCCGCGAGCGAGAGGTCGCCGCGCGCGGCGGGATCGAGCTCGCCGTCGTCGAGGATATGGACGACGAGGACGTCGTGCCCGCGGGCCGACAGCGCGCTTAAGGCCGCGCGCCAGCCGCGCGGCTCGAAGAGATCGCTCAAGAGCACCACCAGCCCCGGGCGGGGAAAGAGAGCGGAAAATGAGTCGATCGAAGCCTTCAGATCGGTCGCGCCGCCCGAGGACAGCGCGGCGAGAAACCGAAACAGCGAGAGGATCTGTTTTCTCCCCCGTCCGAGCGCGAGCGGCGCGCCGAGATCCTCCGCGAAGGCCGCGCCCGCAACCCGGTCTAGATTTTTGAGCCCGATGTAGCCGAGCGCCGCGGCGATCTTTTTGGCGTATTCGAGCTTCGGCGGGCTGCCCTCGGCCATCGAGCGGCTCGCGTCGACCAGGAGATAGATGTTCATCTCCTCCTCGGCGGTGAAGAGCTTGAGCCAGAGGCGCTCGAGCCGGCAATAGACGTTCCAGTCCACGTAACGCAGGTCGTCCCCGACCTGGTATTTCCGGTAGTCGGAGAATTCGAGGCTGAAGCCGCGGCGGGCGGAGGGATGCTCGCCCTT
>DASWFA010000084.1:0-6777 GCA_036394475.1 Binatia bacterium | reverse complement strand
CGTGTCGCCGCGAATCACCGCGCCGAGGCAGATGATGGCGTCGTACTTCCCGCTCGCGGCCAGCTGCTTCGCCGGCAGCGGTATCTCGAAGGCACCCGGCACGCGCACGACGAGGATGTCTTTCTCTTCCGCGCCGTGGCTTTTCAAGCCGTCGAGCGCGCCCTCCAGCAACAGCTCCGTGACGGCGCTGTTGAAGCGGCTCGCGATGACGGCGAACTTGAGGCCCCGCGCGTCGAGCTGCCCCTCGATGACTTTGACCATGGGCGGCCGCTACTTTCCCGACTTGGCCTCGAGCTTGGAGAAGAGATGGCCCAGCTTCTGCTGCTTGGTGCGGAGGTATTCTATGTTGGACGCGCCGGCGGCGACTTCGATCGGGACCCGCTCCTCGACCTCGAGGCCGTAGCCTTCGAGCCCGATGATCTTCCGCGGGTTGTTGGTGAGCAGCCGGATCTTGTGCACGCCGATGTCGCGGAGGATCTGCGCCCCGATGCCGTAGTCCCGCAGGTCTTCCTTGAAGCCCAGCTCGAGGTTCGCCTCGACGGTGTCCATGCCCTGGTCCTGGAGCGCATAGGCCCGGATCTTGTTGGTGAGGCCGATGCCCCGGCCCTCCTGGTGCATGTAGACGAGCACGCCCTTGCCCTCGCGGTCGATCATCCGGAGCGACTGGCGGATCTGGTCGCCGCAGTCGCAGCGCTCGGAGCCGAAGACGTCGCCCGTGAGGCACTCCGAGTGCATGCGCACCAGGACCGCCTCGTCTTTTTTGATGTCGTTTTTCACCAGCGCGATATGCTCGTAGGCGTCGGCCGTGTTGCTGTAGAGGATCGCCTTGTAGGCGCCGCCGTGGAGCGTGGGAAAATCGACCTCCGCGACGCGCTGGACCAGACACTCGCTCTTCAGCCGGTAGGCGATCAGGTCGGCGATCGACGCGAGCTTGAGCTTATGCCGCGCCGCGAAGCCCTCGAGATCGGGCATGAGGGCCACCGAGCCGTCGTCCTGAAGGATCTGGCAGATGACGCCGCCGGGCGCGAGGCCGGCCATGCGCGACAGGTCGACCGAAGCCTCGACGCGCGCCGAGCGCACCAGGACGCCGCCGTTGCGCGCCTGGACCGGAAAGACGTAGCCGGGCACGGCGAGATCGCTCCGCCGCGTTTCCTTCGCAATGGCGGCCCGGATCGTGCGCGCGCGGCTCGCGGCGGAGGCGGCGCTCGGGTCGGAGCGGAGCGCGATCGACGCGCCGAGCGAGCCCACGACTTTGGAGCTCGACTCCTGCACCATGAGCGGGAGGCCGAGCTGCCGCATGCGTTCCTCGGTGAGCCCGAGGCAGATGAGCCCGCGGCCGTAGAGCATCATGAAGTTGACCGCTTCCGTGGTGATGTTCGCGGCCGCCGCGCACAGGAACCCCTCGCTGTCGGCGCCGTCGTCGTCGACCAGGACGATCAGCCGGCCGCGGCGGATTTCTTCTATGACTTCTTCGATGTTGGAGACGGCCATGGTTATTTTCGGCGGAGCAGACGTTCCACGTACTTGCCGATCAAATCGGTTTCGACGTTAACTCTATCACCAACCCCAAGGTCGCGCAAATTAGTGTGTTTCAACGTGAACGGGATCGCGGCGATCGAAAAACGCCCCGCCGCCGAGTCGTTGACGGTGAGGCTCACGCCGTCGACGGCGACCGAGCCCTTGGCGACGAGCTGGGGCTCGAGGGCGACGGGAACCCGGAAGGTAAAGAAGGTGAACTTGCCTTTTTTTTGGATTTTCTCCGCCACGCCGACGCCGTCCACGTGGCCCGTGACCAGGTGGCCGCCGAGCCGGTCTTTTAGCCGGAGCGGCCGCTCGAGATTGACGCGCTCGCCGCGGCGAAGCCCGCGGAAGCTGGTGCATGCGAGCGTCTCCGGCGAGACGTCGAGCGTGAAACGGCCGCCCGCCTTGTCGGTGCGGCCGACGGCCTTGTCGGTGATGGTGAGACAGGCGCCGTTGACGGCGATGCTGTCGCCGAGCTTCATCTCGGCCACCGGGAGCCCGGACGCGAGCACGAGCACGCCCGCCCCGCCGCGCTTCTCCCAGCGGACCACTTCGCCCACGTCTTCGATGATTCCGGTAAACACTTTTAAATTCAATTAAAAAATCAAAATTGAGAATTCAACATTCTTATAAGTATCCCGTCACCTGAAAATCCTGCCCGACTCTCTCGACCGTGAGATCTTTCAACAGCTTCGCCTGCCCCATTTTTTTTACGCCGAGCGGCGCTACCATGGCAACGCCGTCGCCGCCGATCACCTTGGGAGCATAGAAGAAACATATCTTGTCGACAACCTTCTCGGCCAGCGCCCGGCCGGCGGTCGCCGCGCCGCCTTCGATCATCACGCTCGTCATGCCGCGCCGGCCCATCTCCTTGAGGACGGCGGCGAAGGGGATGGTCCCATTCACGACCGGGAGGCGCCAGACCTCGGCGCCGAGCTTTTCGACCGCCTTGATCTTACGCGCCGGCGCGCGCGGGCCGGCGATCAGGACAGTCTTGCCCCGCTCGCCGAGCACGCGCGCCTTGAGCGGGATGCGGAGCCTGCGGTCGAGGACGATCCTAAGGGGATCGCGCCCGCCGGGAATCCGGCAGGTGAGCTCGGGGTCGTCGGCGATCACCGTGCCGACGCCGACCATGACGGCGTCGACCTGATCGCGGATCTCGTGCGCACGGCGGCGCGCTTCCGGGCCGGTGATCCATTTAGAGTCGCCCGTGGCGGCGGCGATCCGGCCGTCGAGCGAGGCGGCGATTTTTAGAATCACGAACGGCCGGCGACGCGTGATGTATTCGACGAACGCTTCGTTCAGCCGCCGGCACTCGTCTTCCAGCACGCCGGGGCGGACTTCTATGCCAGCCCGGCGGAGCATCCTAAGGCCGCGGCCGGCGACCAGCGGATTGGGGTCCGCCATGCCGGCGACGACGCGCCTGATCCCCGCCCGGACGAGCGCCGGGGCGCACGGCGGCGTCCGGCCGTAGTGGCTGCACGGCTCGAGGTTCAGATAGAGGGTCGCGCCGCGGGCCTTTTTTCCCGCGCGCTTGAGCGCGGCGATCTCGCCGTGGTCGCCGCCGGCCTTGCGATGATACCCGGTGGCGACGATTTTCCCGCCGCGGACGAGCACCGCGCCGACCATGGGGTTGGGGCTCGTCCGCCCGGCGCCCCTCCGCGCCAGGTCGAGCGCCATCCGCATGTAGCGCCGGTCGGCTTCGTCCCGATTCGATAACGTTTTAGGCATAAAACAGGAGCTTGGACTTTAACACGAACCGCGGGCATTTTTCGACTGATGGCGGGAAGCGTAGGCGGGGTCCAGGCATTGAAAGACCGGATTCCCGCTTGCGCGGGAATGACGTCTTCTGCTGCAACCGCGTCATTGATCTAACGAATGATGTGAAGCGGTGGGCGCGGGGCGGGCCCTGGAGGGCGAGGGCATAGGAGCGAATAGCTGCGACGAAATGGACGGCGCTTGAACGTCCGCTGCGTCGCTTACCGCAGGTCGCCCAAGCCGGGCGTCTGAAGACCGCCTCAAGGCAGAGGCCCATTGCCCTCGCCCGGAAGGGATCGCCCGCGCCTGCCCGCACGCTTACGCCGAGTTATTCTCTTTTTTCGGCTTTAGCGGCGGCGCCTTCGCCGGCTGGCCCTTGCGCTCTTTCAGCAATTCTTCCAGCTCGACCATGAACTCGTTGATGTCCTTGAACGAGCGGTAGACCGAGGCGAAGCGCACGTAGGCGACCGGGTCGATGTCGTGCAGCTCCTTCATGGTGGCCTCGCCGATCACCGAGCTCGGGACCTCTTTCTCTCCCCGCTCCTGCAGGCCGCGCTCGATCCGGTCGGCGACCGTCTCGATGGTGTTGATGCTGACCGGCCGCTTTTCGCAGGCGCGCTTGAGGCCGCTCACGACTTTAAGCCGGTCGTAGCTCTCGCGCCGGCCGTCTTTTTTGACCACCAGAGGCATCGTCTCCTCCACCCGCTCGTAGGTGGTGAAGCGGCGGGTGCACTTCTCGCACTCGCGCCGGCGCCGGATCATGTTGGCGTCCTTGCTGAGCCGGGAGTCGATGACCCGGTTTTCGGTCTCGTGGCAAAACGGACACTTCATGGTTGAGTTTCGAGTTTAAGGTTTCGGGTTTCGAGTTCCTGCTTGAAACTTGAGACTCGAAACTTGAGACTGGTGGTCATTTCCTTAACCGATTCGGATAGATCGGAAACTTTTTACACAGCTCGCGGACGTCGTCGCCGACGGACTTCAAGACGGCGTCGTCGGCGCCGTGGTCGAGCGCGCGGGCGATGAAGCCGGCGATCGCCGCCATCTCTTTTTCCTTCATCCCGCGCGTGGTCACCGCCGGCGTGCCGATGCGGACGCCGCTGGTCACGAACGGCGAGCGGGTCTCGAAGGGGACGGTGTTCCGGTTGACCGTGATGCGCGCCTTGTCGAGCGTCTCCTGCGCCGCCTTGCCGGTCAGCTCCGACTGGCGGAGATCGACCAGCATCAGATGGTTGTCGGTGCCGCCCGAGATCAGCTTGAAGCCTTTTTCCATCAGGGCGGCGGCGAGCGCTTTGGCGTTCTTGACGATCTGCTGCTGGTAGATTTTAAACTCCGGCTGGAGCGCCTCCTTGAGCGCCACCGCCTTGGCCGCGATCACGTGCATGAGCGGCCCGCCCTGGTTGCCGGGAAAGACCGACGAGTTGAGCGCCTTGGCGAAGCCCTCGCGGCACAGGATCATGCCGCCGCGCGGGCCGCGGAGCGTCTTGTGGGTCGTCGTGGTGACGAACTCGGCGTGCGGGATCGGCGACGGGTGGATGCCGGCCGCCACCAGGCCGGCGAAGTGGGCGATGTCCACCATGATCACCGCGCCGGCCTCGTCGGCGGCCTCGCGGAAGGGGCGGAAATCGATCTCGCGCGGGTAGGCGCTGTAGCCGACCACGATCATCTTCGGCCGGTGCAGCCGCGCCAGCTCGCGCATCGCGCCGTAGTCGATCCGCTCGTCGGCGCGGCTGACGCCGTAGGGCACGACCTTGAAAAACTTGCCGGAGAAATTGACCGGGCTGCCGTGCGTGAGATGCCCGCCGTGCGTGAGATCCATGCTGAGGATCGTGTCGCCGGGCTGGAGCTGCGAGAAATAGACCGCCATGTTCGCCTGCGAGCCCGAATGCGGCTGCACGTTGGCGTGCTCCGCGCCGAATAGTTGTTTGGCGCGCTCGATCGCCAGCTCTTCGACGATATCGACGAACTCGCAGCCGCCGTAGTAGCGGCGGCCGGGATAGCCCTCGGCGTACTTGTTGGTCATCACCGAGCCCTGGGCCTCCAGCACCGCCTCGCTCACCGCGTTCTCCGAGGCGATCAGCTCCAGGTTCTCTTCGAGCCGGGCGGTCTCTTTTTCGATCGCGGCGAAGACTTGCGGGTCGCTCTGTTCCAGGAAAGACATTTTTCCGATTCCCCTGTGTTTAATTTTTCCGCTTGGCGTCGAGATGCGTCCCGAGGTCGCGCTCGACCTCTGCGATTTTGTCGAGGCGCCGCTGGTGCCGCCCGCCGGCGAAAGGCGTCTTGAGCCAGACGTCGAGGATTTGCTCGGCCAGCGACGGCTCGACCACGCCGCCCCCCAGGACCAGGACGTTCGCGTCGTTGTGCTCCCGGCACATGCTCGCGCCTTTGAGATCGTGCACCAGCGCGGCGCGCACGCCGGGAAATTTGTTCGCCACCATCGACATGCCGACGCCGCTGGTGCACAGGAGAATGCCGCGCTCGGCCGCGCCGCCGGAGACCTTCTCGGCCACGCGCCGGCCGAAGTCGGGGTAGTCGACCGACTCGGCCCCCTGCGTCCCCAGGTCCTCGACCTCGACCTTCCGGGCGCGCAGCTTTTCCACCAGCAGGTCCTTGAGCGCGACGCCGCCGTGGTCGCTCGCGATGACGATCATGGTATTAAATAGCCTTCAGCTTTCAGCGCAGCTTCAGGTTTCAGTCCATCCCAGTGCTGATCGCCACGGTATAAAAATCGGGGGATTTAAAAAAGTATGTTTCCAGGGCGGTCAAAAAGGTCCCGGATACAAGGCGCGCGACGGTTCAACAGGCTCGCCATGATGGCCGCTCCCCTCGCCGTTCACCCTGAGCGAAGTCGAAGGGTTCGTACGCCGAGCGAGGCGGTCGAGCGCGCCCATTACAACGGCCGCCATTGGCTGCCTATGGTAGACGGGCCTTTTTCACCGCCCTGCTACTTGTGGCTGTCGATGTAGGTAATGACGTCCTGAACCGTCTTGATCTTCTCCGCGTCTTCGTCGGAGATCTCCATCTCGTATTCTTCTTCCAGAGCCATCACCAGCTCGACGATGTCCAGCGAGTCGGCGCCCAGATCCTCTATGAAAGAGGCATCAGGGGTCACCTCGTCGTCGCTGACGCCCAGCTGCTCGCATACGATTTCCTTCACCCTGGCCTCTACGGATGATGCCATTCGTCTCACCTCCCCTTCATTGATTATTTTGCTACGCCATCAAGAGTCCGCCGTTGACGTTGATCACCTCTCCGGTGATATAACCGGCGCCCGGCCCCGCGAGAAACGAGACCGCCGCCGCGACGTCCTCACCGCTTCCGAAGCGACCCAGGGGGATCGCGCTGAAAAACTCCCGCTTTTGATCCTCCGATAGTTTGCCCGTCATCTCCGTGTCGATGTACCCGGGCGCCACCGCGTTCACCGTGATGCCGCGTGACGCCAGCTCGCGGGCCATCGCGCGCGTAAAGCCGATGATCCCGGCCTTGGAGGCGGCGTACGCC
>DASWFA010000083.1:0-8156 GCA_036394475.1 Binatia bacterium | reverse complement strand
AAACCCCGCCGGCGCCGAGCCAGGCGAACCGCTTCCGGATCACCGTGATCGACTACGGCCCCGGCATCGTGCGCCAGCAGATCCCCAAGATATTCGCCAAGCTCCTCTACGGGTCGAAGTTCCACCGGCTGCGCATGAGCCGCGGCCAGCAGGGCATCGGCATATCGGCCGCCGGCATGTACGCGCAGCTGACGACCGGCAAGCCGGTGCAGATCATCTCGCGCACCGGCGCGCGCGCGCCGGCGCACTATTTCGAAGTCCAGATCGACACCAAAAAGAACGAGCCGCGGATTTTCGAGAACAAGCAGATCGAATGGGAAAGCCACCGCGGCACGCAGGTGACGATGGAGATCGAAGGCCGCTACCAGAAGGGGCGCGCCTCCGTGGACGAATACGTCGAGCAGACCGCGATCGCCAACCCGCACGTGAAGCTCGTCTACCACACGCCGGAGGGCGAGGTTCAGGAGTATCCCCGCACGATCCAGGAGCTGCCGCCGCAGCCGCGCGAGATCAAGCCGCATCCGTATGGGATCGAATTCGGCATCCTGCTCCGAATGCTGCACGACACCCGGAGCCACTCGCTCGCGGGTTTTCTGTCGGCCGATTTCAGCCGCGTCTCGTCGAACACCGCGGCGGAGATCTGCAAAACGGCGAAGCTCTCGCCCGACGCGAAGCCGCGCAACATTCACGGCGCCGCCGCCGAGGCGCTCTACAAGGCGATCCAGGCGACCAAGATCATGGCGCCGCCGTCGAACTGCATCTCGCCGATCGGCGAAAAGGCGATCCTCCACGGCCTGTACAAGCAGATCAAGGGCGAATTCTATACCGCGGTGACCCGGCCGCCGTCGGTCTACCGCGGCAACCCGTTCGTCATCGAGGCGGGACTCGCCTTCGGCAGGGGGCCGGACCAGGCGGCGGCGGACAAGGAGCAGCCGCAGGCGCCGCTCGCCGAAGGCGAAAGCCGCGACGGCGACGACGAGCTGGCGCGCGTCATACGCTACGCCAACCGCGTGCCGCTGCTCTACCAGCAGTCGGCCTGCGCGACGTTCAAGGCGGTGCTCGACACCACCTGGCGCAACTACGGCGTGCCGCAGTCGCGCGGCGCGCTGCCGGCCGGGCCGATGGTGATCTTCGTCCACATGGCCTCGGTCTGGGTGCCGTTCACCAGCGAGTCGAAGGAAGCGATCGCCGACTACGACGAGATCCGCAAGGAGATCAAGCTCGCGCTGCAGGAGTGCGGCCGGCGGCTGGGAATGTTTTTGCGGCGGCGCGAGAAGGCCAAGAGCGAGTTCCGCCGGCGCAATATCTTCGAGCTGTACATCGAGGAAGTCGTCGAGGCGTGCGCCCGCCTGAAGGGCGGCAAGCTCGCCAAGGAGAAGCTCAAGAACCAGCTCCAGAAGATCGCCATGAAGCGGACCGGCGGCGAGAAGACCGACGAAGTGCTCGGCAAAAAGGGCGGCGGGCCGGAAGGGCTGCCGGATTCGATCATCGTCACCGCCGACGGCATCGAAGGCGACGCGCCGGCGCTGCTAGGCGCCGGGCGGAACGAGCCCGCCGAGCCGGAAGAAGAGGCCCGGCAGAACGCCCTGCTGGAAGTCGAGCCGTCCGCCGCGCCCGCCCGGAAGGGCAAGGGCCAGGCTAAAAAGGCCGCCCGGGCGCCGCGGCCCGCCAAGGCCAAGACGGCGGACAAGAAAAATCCGGCCCAAGTCCAGAGCGCGAAGCAGATGACCCTCGGCTTCGACAAGGCCAAGGCCGCGAAGAAAAATAAAAAGAGATAGGAAGCCCGTTATGGCGAAAAAGAAGGCGAAAACCAACGGCGCGGTGGAAAAAAAGCTCGTCGGCGTGGCCGACATCGTCATATCCGCCGCCGAGCGGAGCAAGGACCCGACGCTGTCGATCCCCGTCCGGAGCCTCGCCAACGTCAAGTTCGACGAGAAGCGCGGGCTCATCGAGATGGGCCGGCGCAAGCAGGAGCGCACTTTTTTCAACGTCGGCATGGCGAAGAAATTCATGCAGACGGTGCTCGTGGCCGACGCCCTGGCCGAGCTGCAGCGCGCCGACCTCACGACGTCGCTCCGGGAAATCTATTACCGCACCAAGCACACGATCCAAGACTCGCACGAGAACACGTTCGACGGCCAGAACGAGTCCGACCCGCTGATCGAGGACCTCGAAGTCACGCTGGCGGCGCTCCGCGAAGAGCTGCACGTCCGCGCCGAGAACGCCGGCAGCATCGTCGGGCCGGTCGTGTTCGTGGACGACGGCGACCGGGTGGACTGCGCCCGGCTCGGCAAGGGCGGCTACTCGGTGCCGTCCATCGTGGAGCCGGAATATATCCAGATCAGCAAGTGCACGGCGGACTTCGTCCTGCTGGTCGAGAAAGGCACGCAGTGGAACCGGCTTTCCGAAGATAAATTCTGGCGCCGCTACAACTGCGTGCTGCTGACCGGCAACGGCCAGCCGCCGCGCGGCGTCCGGCGCCTGGCGCGCCGGCTGCACGAGGAGTACAACCTGCCGGTGTACGTGCTGGTGGACAACGACCCCTGGGGCTATTACATCTATTCCGTCGTCAAGCAGGGCTCGATCAACCTGGCGTTCGAGAGCCAGCGCATGGCGATCCCCAAGGCCAAGTTCATCGGCCTCTCCAGCGCCGACCCCGAACACTATGGACTGCCGCGCAACGTCGGCATCAAGCTCAACGACAAGGACACCACCCGCGCGCGCGAGCTGATGAAATACAAATGGTTCCAGAAAAAAGAGTGGCAGGTCGAAATCAAGCGCATGCTCGATTCCGAGCTCAAATACGAGCTCGACGCGCTGGCCAATAAGGATTTCCAGTTTTTGACCAAGACCTACCTGCCGAGGAAGCTCAAAGAGAAAGACTGGCTGGATTGAGATTCCCGGCGCGCCCGCAAGAAAACACACCGTGTCGGTAACCGAGCTGGACGGCGCCCCGGGCCGCGCGCTCCAGCGCTACTATCCGTGGGTCGTCATCGGCGTTTCTTTGTTTACCGTCGGCGTGGCTTTCGGAGCGCGCAACGCCTTTGCCGTCTTTCTGATCGCGGTCGTCGAAGAGTTTCACTGGAGCCGCGCGCTGGCGTCCGGCGCCCTGATGGTCGGGTCGATCATGTGGACCCTGGGCGCGCCGGTGATCGGAATGCTGCTCGATCGCTACGGGCCGCGGGTCGTGCTGACCGGCGGGGCGCTCCTGATGGCGATCGGGTTCGTCATCAGCGGCCTGGCGCGCACGGTGGCGGAATTTTACCTCGGCATGGGAATCTTCGTGGGCCTCGGGTTCGCGGCGCTGCCGATGACCTCTCAGGTCACGTTCCTGTCCAACTGGTTTATCCGCCGGCGCGGCATGGCGATCGGGCTGGCCGCTTCCGGAATCGGGCTCGGGATACTCGTCGTCGTGCCGCTGACGCAGCGGCTGATCGCGGCTTACGGCTGGCGCGCGGCCTATTTCATCCTCGCCGGGATATTGGCGGCGGTGGTCGCGCCCTTGAACTATTTTTTCCAGCGCCAGAGGCCGGAGCAGATGAACCTGAAGCCCGACTTCGGCGCATCACCGCCCCCGGACTCCGCGCGGCGCGCGCAGGCCGCCGGCGCCGGTCCCAGCTTGAAGGCGGCGCTCGCGAGCTGGCGCTTTTGGGCGCTCGCCTTCGGCGTGCTGGCCGGCGCCATCCCTCTGCACATGGTGCTGATCCACCAAGTAGCCGCGGTCGCCGACGCCGGCTTCTCCAAAGAGCTGGCCGCCTTCGGGCTCGGGCTGATCGGGCTCTTCACCGCGCCGGCGATGATCTACATGGGCTTTCTGGCCGACCGGATCGGCCGGCAGAAGGCCTACCTGCTCGGCTCGGCGTCGTTGATGGCCGGCATCTTCCTTTTGATGATGATCACCGACGCGAGGCGAAACTGGCCGCTCTATGCCTTCCCGCCTTTTATCGCCCTCGGTTTCTCCTCCCGGCAGTCGCTTTATCCCACCATCGCCGCCGACCTGTTCCACGGCCGGTCGTTCGGCGCGATCATCGGCGCGATCGCGCTGTTTATCGGCGCCGGCGCCGGCATCGGCCCCTGGCTCGGCGGCTTCATTCACGATCGGACCGGCAGTTATTTTTGGGCCTTCTCGATCGCCCAGGCGCTGACTTTTTCTTCAGTGGCTTTTATCTGGCTGGCGGCGTCGCGCAGCGAGCGGGAATAAAATCGCTCGCCGGTTGCAAGGGACCGGCAAATCATCGGATTCGTTGAAAGAACCGACTCATTTTCAAAACGTGTCTAATGTTGAACAGCATTTGTTTTCGGAATTTGATATTCTAGCCCAAATGAAAATCGTGAAGAGCTTATTGGTGGGTTTGTTCCTGGCCTCCGGCTGCGCCGGCATTACCCCGATCAACGACATGCCGGGTATCGTCCTCGGCGAGCCGTCCTTTTATCCCACGATATCGGCGCACACGGATGCGTCGATCATCAGCGGCAATCGGGTCGAGCTCCTGTTCAACGGCGATCAGATCTTTCCCGCGCTGCTGAAAGCGATCCGCGGCGCGGAGAAAAGCGTTACCTACGCGCAATACTTCTACGACGACGGCGCCATCGCCCGCGAGATGGCCGAAGCCTTCGCCGAGCGCTGCCGCGCCGGCGTCCAGGTGAAAATACTGATCGACGCGCTCGGAGGCGGCGCCCTGTCTCAAGATATGCAGACCCTGTGGAAACAATCGGGCTGCCAGCTCGAGTGGTTCCAGCGCGTCAAGGCGAATCAATTCGTCACGCCGTGGGAGCTCTTGGATTATAATCACCGCAGTCACCGCCGCATTCTCGTGGTCGACGGAAAAATCGGCTTCACCGGCGGGCACGGGGTGAGCGACGCCTGGACCGGCGACGGACGGACTCGGGACCACTGGCGCCAAACGGACGTGAGAGTCGAAGGGCCGATCGTCCAGCAGCTGCAGGCCGCCTTCGTCGATAGCTGGCGCAGAACGACGGGGAACGTGCTGGGCGACGACGCCTATTTTCCCGCGCTCCATGCGCAGGGAACGGCCTATGCGCAAATAGTCAAAAGCTCGCCCCTGGGCGGCAGCTTCGGGTCCTACCTCTTGTTCCTGCTCTCGATCACGTCGGCGCAAAAAAGCATCCACATCGCGAACCCCTATTTTTTCCCGGACGACCGGATCGAACAGGCGTTGATCAACGCCGCTAAAAGGGGCGTGAAGGTGGTGGTGCTGACTCCGGCAAAGAGCGACCATGCGACGACTTCTTCGGCCAGCCACAGCGGCTTTGGCTCTTTCCTGCTCGGCGGGGTTGAAATCTACGAATATCAGCCGGCCCTCATGCACACGAAAGCGATGGTCGTGGACGGCGTCTGGGCGACCGTGGGGAGCGCGAACCTCGATTACCGCTCGCTCGCTATCAACGAAGAGCTCAATCTCGTCGTCTACGGCGCCACGTTCGCTCAGCAGGTCGAAAAATCTTTTCAGGATGATCTGAAGTATTCCAAAAGGCTGACTTACGAAGCCTGGAATTCGCGTCCCCTTTGGGACAAAATCATGGAAGTGTTCACGATCCCGATCAAACCGCAGCTGTGACGGATCGAGACCGACCTGCGGGATTGGGCGGATATCCGCCCTTTCCTTTACTTAGCCGCTTTTGCGGCGGCATCTTCTCTCGCGAGCAGCTTCTGAGCTTGACGGTCTCCATTACGGGCTTCTTTCGCGGTCTCGGCGCGGGTCTCTTTAGCCTCCTCCAACGCTGCGCGAGCGGCACTGCTTATCTGAACGGTGTCCTTACTGTTACCGGGAGCAGTCTGAGGCTTCGATTGCGGCTTTGCACTCGATGCGGTCGACGGGGCCACCGGTTGAGTCTGGGTCGTGCTGGTTATAGGGCCAACCATCTTATTACCTCCTTTAATCGCTCTCCCTTTCTAACCTAATCGGCGGTAACGAGAGAATCTGAAGGGAAGAATAGAGCAGGTTTTTTCTTTTTACAGCGCGATCGTTTCGATCCGCCGGACTTCTTCGGGAGTGAGTTCGAGCCGCTCGGCCGCGAGGTCTTCCTTCATGTGCTGTTCGCTCGAGGTGCCGGTGAGCGGCAGCATGCCGATTTGCATGGCGAAACGGAAGATGACCTGCGCGATGCCCGCGCCCAGCCGCCGGGCGATCGCGTGGATTGCCGGGTCGGCGAGGACTTCCTGGTTGGCGGTCAGGAGCGAGAAGCCCTGATAGACGATGCCGTTCGCCCGGCAGATCTCCCGGACCTGATGGTCCCAGCCGAGCGCGGCATAACAGCGGTTTTGCACCACCATGGGCCTGACCTCGGCCTGTTCGCAAAGCTCGGCGAGCTGTGCGGCGGTGATGTTGCTGACGCCGATCATCCTGGTTTTGCCCGATCGACAGAGCGCTTCCATGGCCGCCCACACCTCGCGGTCCGCTTCGCCCAGGCCGCGGCGCGAATAGGGCGAGTGGAGCACGTAGGAGTCGACGCGCTCGACGCCCAGATGGACGAGCGAGCTGTCGAAGGACTGCCTCACCTGGGTGGTGAGATTGGCCGCGGGGTCGTAGGGCGGCTCACCGCCCTGGCCTCCCAACGGCGTAAACTTGGTCTGGATGAACAGGGCGTCGCGCTCGACGCCTTTCTTCTCCAGCGCCTGCAAGGCTTCGCCCACCAGGGCTTCCCGGTAATGGATCAGTTGGTTGGCGGTATCGACGGCGGTAAAGCCCGCCGCCACGGCCGACTGCACGAGCCGGCCGGTGGCCTCTTTTTTCCAGGCCGTGCCGTACATGAAGGAAGGAAGGGGAACGCGGTTGTATGCGGTCAAGGCCATGCTGCTGCTTGATGCCGGACGCGCGCGGCGCCGGAGAGAGCTATTTCGCGGGCGGCGCGGCGGACGCGAGCGGAATGCCCCGTTTTTCGAGCTCCTGGAGCACGATCTTGGCGTTCGGGTTGCCTTTGTTGGCGAGGTCGGCGGTTTGGGTGATGACCGCCTGGAGCTGCGCCTGCATCTTTTGCGCCTCTTGCATCCCCGCCGCGTAGTTGCTGTTGACGGCGCTCAGCTGGCCCCGCTCGAAGACGAGCGCGACGGTTTGAAAGCCGAACCAGATCAGCAGGGCGATCATGGTCAGGGCCAGGGGCAGGCGCAAAGCGCGCGCTTCGGCGGGCGCCGGCCGCGCGGCTTCCTGGGTCTCTGCGGTCTCGAACTGGTTTTCCATAAAAGCTACTTTGCCGGAGCCGGAGCGGGGGCCGGGGCAGGCGTCTTGGGCTCGCCGCCGAGGTTGATGCCCTGGGACGCGAGCACGCCCTTCAGCTGTTCGTCGTTGGTCTTGATCGCCACGGCCGCCAGAGTCGTCACGATTTCCCGGTAGAGCCCTTCCATCTGGATGCTCTGATTGATGAGCTGCTGGCGCTCGGCGAGCTGGATGCGGAGCGACTGGTTGCCGATGGTGAGCAGCACGTTGACCAGCACCAGAACCAGTATCAGCACGGCGAGCGGCGTCAAAAAGCCGATGCGCCTCAGGTTGAAAGATGCCATGGTTTACTTGAGTCCTCGGGCGAACATGTTCCGGACGTTATATGCGAGTCTATGGCAAAATACCAGCGGCGACAATGGGGTCGGGCGGCCTAACGGACAGGCTAAACCAGCACGGTTTTGGCCGGGGGGAAGCCGTTGAAGTTGGCGACGGCGCTGGCGGACGAGTAGGCGCCGATATTTTTCACGTAGACGACGTCGTTCACGTAAAGCTCGGGAATCTCCACGTCCAGCGAGAGCGTGTCGAACGAGTCGCACGTCGGCCCGGCGAGCGCGCTCAGGAAGGTCTGCCCGCGGCGCAGCGTCTTGAATTCGTACTTGCAGTGGTCGAAAACCATCCCCGAGAAATCCCCGTAAATCCCGTCGTTCAGGTAGTAATAATTTTTATTGTTGCGAAACGCCCGCCCGGTCACCTGCGTCACCAGAATGCCGGCGGGCCCGACCAGGAACCGGCCCGGCTCGGCGATGAACTGGACTTTTTTGTCGAAGAGCAGGCGAATCTGCTTCCGGATCTCGAACGCCATGCGGTCGAAGTTGACGCCGATCTCATTGTCGAAATGCTGGATGGGAAAGCCCCCGCCGATGTCCATGATCTTGAGCGGCACGTCGTGCTCCTTGGCCTCGTTGAAGATATTCGCCG
>DASWFA010000082.1:0-2321 GCA_036394475.1 Binatia bacterium | reverse complement strand
CACCCTGCTGGCGCACCTGACCTTCGCCGCGTTCGGCGCCGATCCGTGGGCGCTCCGGCTGCCCGCCTTCGTCGCCGGAGTGCTGCTGGCTCCGGCCGGTTATCTGGCGGCGCGCGCGCTGTATAACCAGCGCGTCGGAGTCGTGGCGGCGGCGCTGATCGCGGCTTCGTCCCCGCTGATCGAATATTCCACCAACGCGCGCGGCTACACGCTCGTCTGTCTTTTCTTTCTCCTCATGCTCGCCGCCGGAGCTGCTCTCATCGAGCGCGACCATCCCGGCCGATGGCTTCTATGGGCCGCGCTCGGCGCCCTGGGATTCTACACCATCCCGATCATGCTCTATCCGTTCGGCATCGCCGTCGTCTGGCTCGGCCTCTCGATCGCCTTCGAGCTTCCTCCCGCCGAGCGCGCGCTTCGCCTCGGCAGTCTCTTGCTCGCCGTGGGCGCCGCGGCTCTTTTGACCTTCGTCCTTTATCTTCCGGTCTTCCTCGGCTCCGGGCTCGACGCGGTCGTCGGCAACCGGTTTGTGGCGTCGAAGCGGTGGGGCGCTTTCGCGGCCGAGCTTCCGGCCTCTTTGCTTTCGACGTGGCGGCAGTGGAACCGGGACCTGCCGCCGGCGCTCGGCGCGCTTCTGCTCGGCGGTTTTCTCCTCGCTCTCGTTTGCCACCGCCGCTTGAGCGCCCATCGCGTCGCCATCGCCTGGGCCGCCGCGCTCTGGCTCGCGCCCGTGATTTTACTGCAGCGGGTCGTGCCGTTCGAGCGGGTCTGGCTTTTCCTGCTGCCGCTTTATTTTATCGTCGCGGCCGCCGGCCTGGTCCATGCCTTCGGCCTGCTGAAGGCGAAGACGATGCGCCCGGCGGTCGTGCTCCCCGTCGCGGCCGTGGCGCTCTCTCTCGCTCTCGGCCTCGGGGCGATTTCCACCCGGTCGGTCTATTATTCGAACGAGACCGGGACGCTCCGCGACGCCGAGGCGATCACGCTCTTTTTGCGCGGCTATCTCCGACCCGGGGATCGGCTTTTGCTGGGCATTCCGTCGGACCAGCCGCTGCTTTATTACTTCTATCGTTACGGGGTGACGCCCGAATACTTCATCGCGCCGCTATCATCCAGCCGTCGCGTCCTCGTCTTGGTCAATCTTTCCCATGGCCAGGAGCTGGCGCGGCTCCTGGAGCGGATGCCGTTCGACCGGTCGCGGTTCGGCGCGCCGAAGGCGGTCCG
Organism: Binatia bacterium; assembly: GCA_036394475.1. Taxonomy (GTDB): domain Bacteria; phylum Desulfobacterota; class Binatia; order UBA9968; family UBA9968; genus JAJPJQ01. The sequence continues at coordinate 1,103 of DASWFA010000082.1, read as the reverse complement.
CAGCTACGATTCCGCCGTCCTCTACCAAATGGACCGGCTCACCTGAGTTTGAACGACGAAGCCACCATGTCTAAATCCAAGCCCGGCGTCCTGATCGTCACCTGGAATTTCCCGCCGCGCACGGGAGGCATCGAAAACCTCCTGGCCGGGCTCCGGCGCGGGCTCCAAAAAGACCGCCGCGTGCTGGTGCTCGCCGCGCAGGCCGCCGGCGGCGGGAACGAAGAGTGGCTGCTCCGCCCCAAACGGCCGGGCCTGGCGGCTTTTTTTCTCTTCGCCTTTTGCCGCGGCCTCGCCGCGCTGTGGAAAAATCCCGACCTCGAAATTATCCTGGGCGGCAGCGCGCTGGTCGCTCCGCTGGTCCTCGCCCTGGCGAAACTATCGGGGCGAAAATCCGCCGTCCTGGTCCATGGGCTGGACCTGCTCTATCCGCGGCGCATCTACCAGACGCTCTTCGTCCGCTGGCTCAAGCACTGCGACCGCATCGTCGCCAACAGCGGCTATACTTCGTCTCTGGCCGGGCGGAGGGGCGTCCGGAAAGAGGCCATCGCCGTTATCCCGCCGGGCGTGGAGGCCGGCTCTATACCTCCCGGCCGGGCGGAAGACCTCAAGGCGGAATTGGGACTCGGCGGGCGGAAGGTGCTCCTCTCCGTGGGCCGCCTGGCGCGGCGGAAAGGGCTGAAAGAGTTTTTACAGAATTCCTTTCCGGCCGTCGCCGCGGCGCTGCCGGAGGCCGTCTTTCTGATCGTCGGCGGGAATCCGGCGGAGTCCCTGGTCCATCGCGAGGATGTGCGGGGCGAGCTCGAGGGACTGGTCGAGAGGATGCGGCTCGAAGATCGCGTCCGTTTTCTCGGCCCTATCGACGACGCCGCGCTCGCCAGAGTCTACCGGGCCGCGGACCTCATGGTCTTGCCGGCGCTCTCCTTAAAAGACGACGTCGAGGGCTTCGGCATGGTCGTTATCGAAGCCGCCTTGGCCGGCGTGCCGGCCGTCGCGACCCGGAGCGGCGGCATTCCCGACGCGATCGAAGACGGCAAGAGCGGGGTTCTCGTCCCGCCCGGAGATTACCCCGCGCTGACCGGGGCGATCGTGCGAATGCTCCGCGA
>DASWFA010000081.1:0-2544 GCA_036394475.1 Binatia bacterium | reverse complement strand
TAGGTCGAGACGCCGAGCGCCACGGACAGCGTCATCGCCGCGCGGAGCCGCGCGTGGCGGACGAGCGCGTGGCCGACGATGTGCCAGGCGCGGGCGAGATGGGTCATCCGCGATCCCGTCCCCGCCGGCTGCGCCTCTCGCATCGCCGCGATCGCCGCCAGGTTGGCGGCGGCGACCGGCAGCTGCATCCAGAGCGGCAGGCGCGGCGCGATCGTATAGAGCCAGCCGCCGGCCGCCGACGAGGCCGCCTCGCTCGCCTGCGCGGCGGCGCGCACGCGCCCTTCCCACCGGAGGTAGCCCGCCGCGTCGCCCCGGGCGTCGAGCGAGACGAACAGGAGCGCGCTGTCGGCGCCCGAGATGAAGGCCAGGCCGACGCCGAGCAGCATCTCGGCCAGCACCATCCCGCCGAACGTCGTCCCGAGCGCGTAGGCGGCCCAGCCGGCGAGCCAGAAAAACGCCCCGGCGAGGAGCGACAGGCGGTAGCCCAGACGGTCGGCGACGTAGCCCGAGGGGAATTCGAAGACGACGGCGGTGGCGCCGAAAATCGCCTGGAGCCACATGATGTCGGCGAGCGACATGCCGATCTCGTCTTTCCAGAAAAGCGTGATGACCGGGATCGGAAACAGCGCGGCCCGGAGCCCGCTGGCCGCGACCAGCAGCGCGGGATTCCGCGGCAGGCTCTGCGAGTTATGACGGCCGGCGGGATTCATGCTCCGGATTCATGCTATGGTTCGGGTGACCGATCGGCGCCGCGGGGCGATTTTAGGCCGACGACCCGGCAGCCGACAAGCGGAGATTCTCGAAGGCGCCCCGATCGGGATACGCGGCTCTGGGAAATGCGGTGAAAACCCGGTAAATTCGAGGACAGAGTGGCCACCCGGACAAAATGGACGATCGCCGTCCGTTGCAGTCTATGCCGGCAAAAATTCAGCCTGCGCCATCTGGAATTGGACACGGTTTTCAACGCGCCGCTGGTCACGTTCTGCCCGCATTGCGGCACCCAGCTCCACGTCACTTCCGGACCCGGCAGACCCGATCAGACCTATCTGCACCGGATCGATCTGCGCGAGGAGACGGAATCGGTCTATCGGAAGACGAGCGGCAGCTACCTCTGGCATTTCAGCGAGAGCTGCTCCCAGTGGCCCACCGACGACTACCTGCAATTGGAAATCCAGCCCGACGTGGGCGAGCTCTGCGGCGAGTGCCGGACCAAGCAGAGAAGGATCAAGGTCCACTGAGGCGCGGCGGGCTTTTTCAGGACCTGGTCCCGAGAACGTCTTTGGTCAGGAGCACGGCGACCGGCCGGCACGAATCTTCGGCCAGGATCCAGGCGTTTTTGAAAGTCCAATCGATCTCTTCCACGCTCCGCAGCAGGTAGTGGCGCACGCCGAGCGCGTCCAGCACCGGGACGGTGGCGGTCCCCACCCGGGCGAAGCCCCGATCGCCGATATCGCCGGCGTAGTACACGACCAGCAGCAGCGGCAGCTCGAGCTGAATCCCGGTCGTCACGATGCCGTTGCAGCTGTTGAGGAGCCCGGCGTTCTGCATCACCAGCGCGGGCTTTTTTCCGACCAGACGCGCGCCGGCGCAGATGCCGACGCCCTCCTCCTCGCGGCAGAGCGGCACGTGGATGATCTCCGCGTCCCGCTCGAGGCCGTCGATCAAGTCGAGGCAGTTGATGTCCGGCAGGCTCGCGACCAGATCGATCCCGGCTTTTTTCATGCCTGCGAGCACGGCCTTGGCGCTGGCTTTTCCATCCATGGACATCACTGGTAGAGCCGGGCGATCCAGCCGCTCTTGTCGAGCTCATGCACGAAGCTCGCGTCGATGAAATTTTCCGGGTCGGCGCCCTTCGCCTCGGGCAGGGTCGTCTCGGCGAAATAATCGAGGATCGCCTTGACGCCGTTCGGCTGCGGGTAGGGCGCCCGCGGCAGATATTTGATCGCGTAGACGCGGTAGGTCTCCTCCAGCACTTCGGGGTCGCGCGTCCGGGTGTACTGCTGGATGATCTTCAGCGCGTAGGGCTTGTCGGTTTTAAAGCGGTGGATCGCCTCGGCGAGCGAGCGGATGAAAAGCCCGACCGTCTCCCGGCGCTCGCGGATGAAGCGGCGCGTCGTGCCGTAGCAGGTGCTGGCGAACTCGACGCCGGTCGAGCCGGCGTCGATGAATTCCCGGAAGCCGAGCGTCTGCGCGGTGATGTTGCTGGGCGGGGAAAAGACGCCGCCGTCGAGCTGGCCCGACTTCATGCCCGCGAGGATTTCCGGATAGCCGCCCATGGCGCGGACGACGACGTCGCGCGCCGGGTCGAGCCCCGAGCGCTTGAGGATCGTGCGCAGCGTGAAATCCGACAGGCTCCCGATCGTCGTGACGCCGAATCTTTTTCCCTTGAGGTCCTTCGGCTCCTTCAAATCCGCGCGCGTCATGAGCGAGAAGACGAGCGTATTGTAGGTGGTCGCGATCAGCACGGCGTCTTTGGCGCCGCCCAGGTTCGCCGCGACCAGCGCGTTGCCGCCGGTGCCGATCACCTGGAGCTGCCCCGAGAGG
>DASWFA010000080.1:0-2242 GCA_036394475.1 Binatia bacterium | reverse complement strand
TTTTTAAACGTCCGGTAAACGATGACGCCCAGCAGCAGCCCGAGCACCATGCCGATGAGGGGCGCCAGAATCATGAAGACGACCGTCTTGGTGAGACCCGGCAAAACCAGGGCGGAGGGGCCCGCCTTGATGAGGGCCGAGCCGACGAATCCTCCGATCAGGGCGTGCGACGAGCTGGTCGGCAGGCCCCAATGCCAGGTGATGAGGTCCCAGACGGAGGCGCCGATCAGCGTGGCCGCGATGACGTGGCGGTCGACGACGAGCGGATCGACGATGCCCTTACCTATCGTGTTGGCGACGTGCAGATCGAAGACCAGGAAGGCGATAAAATTGAAGAACGCGGCCCAGGCGACGGCGTAGCGGGGCGACAGGACCCGGGTCGACACGACGGTGGCGATGGAATTGGCGGCGTCGTGAAAGCCGTTGATGAAATCGAAGGCTAAAGCGAGCAAAACCAGAGCTGCGAGACCGAGATCCATGGTGTAATTCGCGCCACGTTAACACTAAAGTTTTTGCCTGGCAACGGAAGCGGGCGGGTTTTAGCGACGACCTGTGGCCTTCAGTCGTCGTCGCCACAGTGTCCGCCGCTCGGCGCTTCGAGGCCCTCTTTTCCGATGATGGGAACCATCTCGAGGGCGGCCGGGGGATCGGCCCGGCACCAGCCGAACAGGGCGTTCAGCCGGAAGAAACTTCTATGATGGAATCGAAGCCGAAGCCGACGAGCGAGATGCTGCCGGCGAAAACGCCGGCCGTTAGGGCTACGACCGCTTCGAGAGAGTTCCAGCCGATGGTCAAAGATTCCAGGCGGCGGCCGCCCCGGACGGCTCGCCCTTTTGGACTATTTTACGGAACCGGAGGCGTCGGAGTGGGAGCGCCGTACTGGCTGTATTTTTTTTCTATCTCGGCCCGCATCGCCTTGAGGCTTTTGCCTTCGTCGGTCATCTTCATCACGTCCCGCGTGATGCCGATGCAGATGGTTCAGCCCAGGCTCATCCGATCGAAAACGGGTTTTTCCGTGGGTGCGGTGTCTTTTATGTAGCAGGACGCGTTGCTGGTATGGCCGTCGGCCGCGCAGCCGCAATAACAGGGAATGTAACGGAGAGTCTCGCGGTTTGCGATGGCGAAGCGGTAGGCTTCCCGGACCTCGGGCGCGGCGCGTTTAATGTCGTCGGGAAGCAGATTTTCGGGAGCTAACGTGTAGGCGGGTTTAAGCGCGCCGAATCCGAGGTCGCCGCCCAAGGAAATTCCAGCGGCAACTACCAGCCCGTTCACAAGAAAACGCCGTCGGTGCATCGGCCCCATGTCTTCTTTTATATCACCCACAATACGACGAGGACAATGTTCGCCGCCGCGGCTCCTGCCGGGCGCCGGGGCTTATTTTTTATTCCGGTAATAATTCCACGCCCGCTCCATATCCACCGGCGGCAGGGTCTCTTTCTTGCCCAGGCCGGATTCCTCCGCGCGGAGAAAAACCGGCGCGCCGATCTGGAGCGCGCCGTACAGCATGTCGGCGGCCTCCTCCAGATAAATCGCCATCATCACGGCCTCGGGGACCGTCCGGCCGACGGTGACCTGGCCGTTGCCTCTTAGAAGGACCGCCGGATTTTTTCCCAGCGCCTCGGCGACTTCTTGGCCGAGCGCCGCGGTCGAGATGAGCGGCGTCTTGTCGAACAGCGGCACGCCGCCGTGAAAATAGCTGCCGTGGTTGTGCACCGGCTCGAGCCTTTTTCCGGCCACCGAAAAATAGCTCGCCCTCCGCGCGTGGACGCGCGCGATCGCCCCGACGTCCGGGCGCGCGCGGAAAATCGCCGCGTGCAGCGCCGCCTCGAAGGGCGGCTCGGCGCGCCCCGCGACGACCGCGCCCGCGAGGTCCATCACCAGCAGCTCTTTCGGCTTGACGAGCGCGAGGCTCACCCGCGGCGTCAGGAGGAAATGCTTCGTGCCCGGGATGCGCGCGCTCACGTGGCCGAAGCCGCGCACCAGTTTTTCGCGCGAGAGGATCCTCGACGCGGCGATCAATTGCCCCTTGACGGCGGAAATCTCCTGGCTCATGGAACTCCCTTGATTGGTGAAAATTTGTAGTATATATAGCATCCGAGACGCGCAGGAAAGAGCCGCCCATGAAAGTAAAAGTAGAATTCGAGGCGAATCCCAAGGGCGAGGAAAGCCCGGCCGGCTTCGTCATGGGCGACCGCTCGATCAAGGTCGTGGCGGTCATGGACCGCTGGTACAGCCCGCAGGG
>DASWFA010000079.1:0-5908 GCA_036394475.1 Binatia bacterium | reverse complement strand
TTTCTCGGGCTGCGCGAGATCGCGAGCGGCGTCGGCATCCTCACGCGGCCGCGGCCGGCGGGCTGGCTGTGGTCGCGGGTGGGCGGCGATATGATGGACCTGGCGCTGCTCCGCCGGGCGAAAAAAAAGCACCCCGAGAGCCAGGGCCGGATCGCGGCGGCGACCGCCGCCGTCGCCGGGGTCGCCGCGCTCGACGTGGCCTGCAGCCGGCGGCTGAGCCGCCTGGAGGGCTGGTACGACGGCATCCGCGTCGGCAAGAGCATCCAGGTCAACTGCGCGCCCGAGGACGCCTACCGCTTCTGGCGCAATTTCGAAAATCTTCCGCGCTTCATGTTCCACCTGGAGACGGTGAAAATCGTCGACGACAGGCGCTCGCATTGGGTCGCCAAGGCGCCCGCCGGACTCTCGGTCGAATGGGACGCCGAGATAATCGAGGAGATCCCCAACGAGCTCATTGCCTGGCGCTCGCTCGAGGGGTCCGACGTGGAAAATTCCGGCCAGGTGCGCTTCGAGCGGGCCCCCGGCAACCGCGGCACGATCGTCAGGGTGGCGCTCGAATACATCCCGCCCGGCGGGGCGATCGGCGTGGCGGTCGCCAGGCTGTTCGGCGAAGCGCCCGGCCAACAGGTTCAGGAGGACTTGCGCCGCTTCAAGCAGTTGATCGAGGCGGGCGACATTATCACGACCGAGGGGCAGCCCGCCGGCCGCGCGCGCAGCACCTCGTGGAAATACGACCGGTCCGCGCGCCGCGCCGCGCGCGCGGCCGCCGAATATGAAAGGGAGGCAAGGATATGAAAGCCAACTGCTGGTACGGCAAGCAGGACGTGCAAGTCGTGGACGTGGCCGATCCGAAGATCATCAACCGGCGCGACGCGGTGGTGAAGATCACCTCCAGCGCGATCTGCGGCTCCGATCTCCATCTCTACAACGGCTTTGTGCCGACGATGGAGAAGGGCGACATCCTGGGGCACGAGTTCATGGGTGAGGTCGTCGCGGTTGGTCCCGACGTCCGGAACCTGGCCGAAGGCGACCGGGTGGTGGCCTCGTTCCCGATCTCCTGCGGGCGCTGTTTCTATTGCCAGAAGCAGTTGTTTTCGCTGTGCGAGAACTCCAACCCGAACGCCGGGATCGCGCAAAAGCTGATGGGCCAGTCGCCCGCGGGCATCTACGGATACACGCACATGCTCGGCGGCTTCGCCGGCGGCCAGGCGCAATACGCGCGGGTGCCGTTCGCCGACGTCGGCACCATCAAGATACCCGACGGCATCGAGGACGAGCAGGCGCTGTTTCTCTCCGATATCTTCCCGACCGGCTATATGGCGGCGGAGAACTGCGACATCCAGCCGGGCGACACGATCGCCGTCTGGGGCTGCGGCCCGGTCGGGCAGTTCGCGATTGCCAGCGCCTACCTGCTCGGCGCCGAGCGCGTGATCGCCATCGACCGCTTCCCCTATCGGCTCTGCATGGCGCAGGAGGAAAGCGGCGCGGAGACGATCAACTACGAAGAGTGCGACGTCTACGACACGCTCATGCAGATAACGGGCGGCCTCGGGCCGGACGCCTGCATCGACGCGGTCGGCATGGAGGCCCATGCGACCGGCTTTATCGGCGCCTACGACCGGGTGAAACAGGCGATGATGCTGGAGACCGACCGGCCGCAGGTGTTCCGCGAGGCGGTGATCGCCTGCCGCAAGGGCGGGACGGTCTCGGTCGCCGGGGTTTACGGCGGCTACGACGATAAGATTCCGCTCGGCCCGCTCATGAACAAGGCGCTGACGATCAAGACCGGGCAGACGCACGTGCAGCGCTACATGCGTCCGCTGCTCGATAGCATCGAGAAAGGGGAGATCGACCCCAGCTTCGTCGTCACGCACCGCCTGCCGCTCGAGGCGGCGCCGGAGGGTTACGACATGTTCCTCAACAAAGAGAACGATTGCGTCAAAGTCGTGCTGAAGCCGTGGGCTTGAAAAACGCGCCGATCGTTGTCCTGACCTAAATGGGGGACGCCGGGCTCCGCCCGGCGTCCCCCATCGTCTCTACGCTTTGCGCTCTGTAAACGGTTAGTTTTGCCCTCTCGCCGCCGGCCGGTTATCCACAGGTCGTGGCGCAGTTAAGTAAATTTTTCCCGAAAGCTTTACTTTTTCCCCACGCCGTCCGCTCCGGTCTTCCTAATTGCCTGATCTCATTGGACTTTCCATCTGGCATGAGGCTTGCCATGTAAAGAGCCAGGATGGCTCGAGTGACCAACATGAAGTCGCATCGGTTCGACGGCGCACAGCGGCAGAAATGCAAGGTGTGCGGCTGCCCGGACAAGTTCGACTTTCACGTCCCGGACGCGGTGTGGAAAAAAGTCGTTTCGCCGCTGTACCGCAACAAGGTGGTCTGCCTGGGCTGTTTCGACAAGCTCGCTTTTGAAAAGCAGGTGGACTACGCGGATTCGCTGGACGTGCTTTATTTCGCCGGCGATCAGGCGGTTTTCAAGTTCCAAACCGTGTCGGCGGAAGCGGTCTAGCCGCGGTCGCCCGCCAGACGCTTCGCCCCGCATGTATTGCCGAACTCGCCGAGCCTCGTCGGCGCCGGCGGCTGTTCCTTTTCATCGCTTTTTAATTTCGACGATGACTTCGGTCTCCACCGGAGCGTCCTTGCTGAGCGAGGCGACGCCCACCGCGGCGCGGGCATGCTCCCCGCGGCTGCCCCACAATTGCACGAAGAGGTCCGAAGCGCCGTTGACCACCCGCGGCATGTCGGTGAATCCCGGCGCGGCGTTGACGAAGCCGAGCACTTTGACGATCCGCTCGACCCGGTCAAGATTGCCGAGCGCCGCTTTGATGACTGCCAGATGGTTGAGCGCGCAGTGGCGCGCCATTTCGTAGGCCTGCTCGAGGGTGACCTCGGCGCCGACTTTGCCGGTGTGCTTCGGCGGCTGCCCGTTCAGCCGGCCGATGTTGCCGCCGACGAAAAGCAGGTCGCCGACCCGGACGTGGCTGATATAGGTCGCGGCCGGCGTGGGCGGCCGCGGCAGCTCCAGGCCGAGAGCGGCGAGCCGCGCTTCGATTTTATCGGGTTTATCGCGCTTGGGTTTTTTCTTCGGCATGGGCGACTCCTTCGATGGTCGGGCGCTTGCAAATCCGGGACACAGCGGATCATATGAGGAAGCAAGTTAAAAGTAAAAAGGAAAAAAGTAAAAACCCCGCGTGAGTCCGCCATCGCATCAAGAGACCGGGCAGGAATGGAAGCAGCTTGTCGTCATCTGCCTCGGCGCGTTTTTGTTCTTCAACAACTTCGGCAGCATCAACGTCGCTCTGCCGATGATCCAGCGGGAATTCGGCGCGAGCCTCGCCGCTATCCAGTGGGTGTCGATGATGGGGCTGGTGATGCTCTCGAGCCTGTCGTTCTGCTTCGGGCGGGCCGGCGACCTGCTGGGGCAGAGGAGGATCTATCGCGCCGGGGTCGTCCTCTACGCGCTGGGAGCGGGCCTGTCGGGGCTGTCGGCGGAAATGTCCCATCTGTTGCTTTTCCGGGGCGTGACGAGCGTGGGGCTGGCGATGGCGCTGCCGATGTCGGCGGCGATTCTCGCCTCGATCTATCCGCCCCACCGGCGCGGCCGGGCGCTCGGCCTGTTCGCGTCGGCGATCGCCGTCGGTCGGGCCACCGGCCCGACGGTCGGCGGCGTTCTGCTCTACCTGTCGGGCTGGCGCGCGATCTTTTTGCTCAACTTCGTCATCGGCGTCGCGGTTTCCGCCGCGGTCTTTTCCGTCTTCAAGGGCGGGGAGGAAAGGAAGCGCGGCGCCTTCGACTTTCCCGGCGCGGTCGCCCTGACGATAGGCTATCCGGCGCTGCTCATCGCGCTTAGCTTGGGTGCGAATTCCGGCTGGGCCGCGCCCGAGACCGTTTTCTGGCTGGCGCTCGGGCTCGTCGGCCTGGGACTTTTTTTCGCTATCGAGCGTCGCTCCAGGACGCCGCTCATCGACACCGCCATCTTCAGCAACCGGCCGCTGGCGGCCGCGCTCCTGTCGCTCGCCGTCGCCAGCGCCGCCTACGGCCCGATCAATCTGGCCGCGCCGCTGTTCATGCAAAAAGTGCTGGCGCTGTCGCCGCTCACGGTCGGCCTGGTCATGGCGGCGCTGCCGGTGTGCACCGCCTGCGCCGCGCCGGTCGCCGGCGCGCTCGCCGACCGCTTCGAGCCGAGATCGCTCGCCGCGCTCGGGAGCGCGCTGATTCTCGCCGGCCTATCTGTCTACGCCGGTCTCGGCGCCGGCGCCACGGCGCTCTCGGTCGCGGTATCTCTGATGCTGATCGGCGCCGGCACCGGTTTTTTCACTCCGGCGAACCAGAAGGCCGCCTTCGCCGGGGCGGCGAGCGAAGACTACGGTGTTCTCGCGGCGATGCTCGCTTCCTTCGGCACCGCCGCGAGCACGCTCGGCACCACCCTCGCCGTGGCGCTCATCGAGACCGTGATGGCCGGCGCGGGCGGCGAGACGCCGTCCGCTTTCGCGGCGGCGCAGAGCTTTGCCTTCGCGCTCCTCGCGCCGCTGGCCGGGCTGGCGCTCGTGATCACGCTCGCCGGCCGCAAAATCGCCCAAAAATCCGAAATCAGGAATGGAGAATGACGGCGACGGTCCCACTCACCACGCTGAGCGTCCCCAGCACCGCCGTCCAGCCGATCGGCTCCGCGTCGCGGAGGAAAATCGCCGAGCCGATCATCGCCCAGAGCGGGTAGGTGGTCGCGATCGGCGCGACCACGGAGACCGGCCCGGCGCTGAGCGCGTTGATGATGAGCACGATCGACAGCGTTTCGGCCGCTCCGGTGAAGAGAAACGGCCCCAGCGCCGCGCGGTTCCACACCAGCCGGCCGTGGGACGGAAAAAAGGCGAGGTAGGCCAAAAGGCAAAGCAGGGAAACGCCGCCCATCACCGCGGCGAAGAAGAGCGGCTCGTGCGCGAGCGACAGGGCGTAGCGGCGGATCGGCTGGTTCGTCCCCGTGAGGAGGGCGGCGGCGAGCGGCAGGAGCAGGTGCCACCAGCGGAAGCTCTCGATGTGGCGCCGGACCCGCTGCGAGAGGAGCACGATGCCGCCCACCACCATCACCGTCCCCAAAACGACTCCGGCGCTCGGCCGCTCGCCGAGCGCGACGACCGCGAGGAGCGTGCTCACGAGCGGGCTCACCGACTGGAGCGCGCTCGAGCGCGAGGCGCCGATCTTGTGCACGCCGGTGTAGGAGAACATCCTGACGCCGAACTGCGCGACGCCCACGAAAGCGAACAGCAGGACGGCGGCGCGCGGCGCGTCCGGCACCCCGCCGGTCAAAAAGACCGCGCTCCAGAGGAGGATGTTCTGCACGACGACCGAGACCGTGGTGACGGTGATCGGCGTCGAATACTTAAGGCCGCGCCGGGCCGAGACCAGCGTCGAAGCGTAAAAAATCGAGGTCAGCAGGGCGAGAGTCTGTGCCGTCATTAAGGTGGTCGCTCGGGGCGCGGGGCTTCGGGCCGCGGCCGATGGAGCAGTGCCAAGAATCGAAACGCCGCTTATCGGACGTCCACGGCCCTCACCCCCGCGCCCCTCGCTTAGGGGAAGTAGGGGCCGCGGCCGATGGAGCAGTGCCTAGAATCGGCCGCTCGGGACGCAGGTTTTCGCGCCGCGGCCGATGGGCCGGTGCCATGAGCCGAACGTCAAGTGACCGGACGTCCGGGGCCCTCACCCCCGCGCCCCTCGCGCCGCCGACAGGAAGCCACCGCTCGATCGCAGTGTCCCCACCCTGAGACGAGGATCACCCCTCCTTCACCAGATCCGACAGCCGCTCGCCGATCATGATCGAGGTCAGGTTGGTGTTGGCGTGCGAGACCGTCGGCATGATCGAGGCGTCGCCGACCCACAGGTTCGCTATCCCGTGCACGCGGAGCCGCTC
>DASWFA010000078.1:0-1504 GCA_036394475.1 Binatia bacterium | reverse complement strand
CGTGGACGGTTCCAAGGCCCGGCTCAAACGAAGCACCCGTCGCGGAAGGCGTCGAAGCGTCGCGACACGTCCCGAAGCAATTGCACATCGGCACGGCGCCGCGCGGCCGACCAGGCGCGCCGCCCGCCGCAGAGCTTCGCGGCCCGCCCGATCCAACGGAACAGGCGGCCGGGATGGGGCACGCCCGTGCTGGTGATGTAGCCGGAAAAGCCGGCGTCGAGGAGCGCGGCGCGCACCGCCGACCAGTCGACGGCGCCCTCGCCGATCTTGCCGAAAAAAAAGCGCCCGCGTCTCACATCCAGCCGGAAGTCTTTTATATGCAGCTTGACGATCCGGCCGGCGCAGGCGCCGATCCAGTGCTCGGGATGGCCGAACATCATGTTGCCGACGTCCAGATAGGCGCGCGCCCAAGGCGACTCCAATTCGTCGATGTAGCGGGCGTATTCGAGCGGGCTCAACAGGAAACCGTTCCAGACGTTCTCGATCCCGAGCACGATGCCCATTTCTTCAGCCAGGGGCAGCAGCTCCCGCCGGATCACCGCCTGCGATCTCCGATACGCGTCTTGATAAGACGTTTGGGCATCGACCACCGCCGGGACCAGCAGCAGCGTGTCGGCGCCCCAGAGCCGGGCATTGGCCAGGGCCTCGCGGACGGCCTGGACGCCTTTTTCTACCTCGTCCGGGTCTTTGCTCGATAGCGGGTAGCGCCAGTTGTCGTAGGTCAACACCGAGTGGATTTTCAATCCCGCGCCGATTGCGGCGGCGCGGACGGCTTCGGCCTCGCCGGGGCCGACCGCCTCCATCTCGACCGCCTCGAATCCGGCCTCGGCGGCGATCTGAAACTGAACGGGATAGGGCAGGCCGAACGGCAACAGGTCCAAGCCGACGGCTTTTTTGAAGGGAGCGCTTGCGGCGGCAGGCGCGCCGCGGGTATCAGCGTGGTATGCCGGAATGGATGTCACGGCTGGAGCGGGGCCCCCCCTATTCCCACTCGATGGTCGCAGGCGGTTTGGACGAGATGTCGTAGACGACGCGGTTGACGCCGCGCACTTCGTTGGTGATGCGGTTGGAGATTCGTCTCTGTAGGTCGGGGGCGAGAGCCACCCAATCGGCGGTCATACCATCGTCGCTCTCGACCACGCGGAGCGCGACGACGTTCTCGTAGCTCCGCTCGTCCCCCACGACGCCGACGGTGCGGATCGGCAGGAGGATCGCGAACGACTGCCAGACCTCCTCGTAGAGACCGGCCCGCTGGATCTCTTCCAGCACGATCGCGTCGGCGGCGCGCAGCGTCTCGAGCCTCTCTTCGGTGACTTCGCCGAGAACGCGGATCGCCAGCCCGGGGCCGGGAAAGGGCTGGCGCTGGATCAGCTCGCGCGGGAGGCCCAGCTCCTCGCCCAGGCGGCGGACTTCGTCCTTGAACAGCTCGCGCAGCGGCTCGATCAGCTTGAATTGCATGTTGGGCGGCAGGCCGCCGACGTTGTGATGGCTCTTGATCGTGACC
>DASWFA010000077.1:0-5706 GCA_036394475.1 Binatia bacterium | reverse complement strand
TGGTCAGATCCTTCGACACGGAGGCGACCATCGTCACGGTGGAGTCGCCGGCGCTCACCAGAAAAACGACGCCGGAGCCGAGCTTCTCTTTCACCTGATCGGCCAGCTCGCGGAGCTGGTTGGCGTCGACCTTCTCGACCTTCGACACCACCACGGCGGCGCCGTCGATCTGCTGTTTTTTCGCCACCAGCTCGGGGAGCTGGTTCTTGCCGTGCTGCCCGCGGAGCGTCTCGATCTCCCGCTCCAGCTCCCGCTGCTGCTGGAGCAGCTTTTTGACCCGCTCGACGGTGTCTTCCCCGCCCGAGCGCACCAGCGCGCCGATCTCCTTCAGCCGCTGCTCGTAGGTGCGGATCAAATCTAGCGCGCCCGCGCCCGTGACCGCTTCCACGCGCCGGACGCCCGCGGCGACGCCGGCCTCGGCCTGGAGCTTGAAGATGCCGATCTCGCCCGAGCGGTGGACGTGCGTGCCGCCGCACAGCTCGGTGGAGAAATCGCCGATCTTGACCACGCGCACCGTGTCGCCGTACTTGTCGCCGAAAAAGGCGAGCGCGCCGCGCCGGATCGCCTCGTCGTAGTTCATCTCGTCGGTTCTGACGTCGGCGTCGAGGCGGATCCTCTCGTTGACCCGCTCCTCGATGTCGGCCAATTTTTCGTCCGGGATCGACCCGGAATGGTTGAAATCGAAGCGCAGCCGGTCGGGCGCCACCAAAGAGCCGGCCTGGCGCACGTGCGGCCCAAGCTCCTCGCGCAGGACGGAATGGAGGATGTGCGTCGCCGAATGGTTGAGCGCGGTGCGCGCGCGGTATTTGGGATCGACGGCGAGATGGACCTTGTCGCCCACCTGGAAGCGGCCCTTGACGACTCTCCCCCGATGGACGGTCAGCTGCGGCGCCGGGCGCTGCGTGTCGACGATCTCCATGCGGTCGCCGCGCGCGGTCACGATGGCGCCGCGGTCGCCCGTCTGGCCGCCGGACTCGCCGTAAAAAGGGGTCTCGGCGGTGATGAGATCCACTTCCCTCCCTTCGCCCGCCTCCGGCCTGCCTTCGCCCCCGGCGTAAAGCGCCAGGACTTCCGATTCCGCCTCCAGGCGGTCGTAGCCGACGAAGCGGCTTATAACCACAGTCGGAGCACCGCCTGATAATGATAAGGACCCTGTCGGTGGTGTGATAACGACCGATCCGCGACTTTCCCGCGCGCGGCTCCGCTGCTCGTCCATCAGACGCTCGAAGCCCGCGCTGTCGACCGTGATGCCCTCGCTGCGGAGAATGTCCTCGGTGAGATCGAGGGGAAAGCCATAGGTATCGTAGAGCTTGAAGGCGACCTCGCCGGAAAGCTCTTTTCGCTTTTCCCGCTTCAGCTCCGCCACGGCTTGTTCCAAGAGTCCGAGGCCTTTTTCCAGCGTCTCGTCGAAGCGCGCCTCCTCGACCTGGATCGTCTCCCGGATGCGCTGCTCCTGCTGGCCGAGCTCCGGATAGGCGTCGCCCATCAGCTCGATCACCGTCGCGGCGATTTTATAAAGAAACGGCTCGGTCAATCCGAGAATGCGGCCGTGGCGCGCCGCGCGCCGGAGCAGGCGCCGGAGCACGTAGCCGCGCCCCTCGTTCGACGGCGCCACGCCGTCGGCGATCAGAAAGGTCACGGCGCGGCTGTGGTCGGCGATCACGCGGAAAGAAATATCGGCGGCCTCGTCGGCGCCGTATTTTTTTCCCGCCAGCCGCTCGGCCGCGGCGATGATGCCGCGCATGTAATCGATGTCGTAGTTCGACAGCACGCCCTGGAGGACGGCGGTGATGCGCTCCAGCCCCATGCCGGTGTCGACGTGCCTGGCCGGCAAGTCTTCGAGCGACCTGTCCTCTCTGCGGTTGTACTGGATGAAGACCAGATTCCACAATTCGATATAGCGGGCGCAGTCGCCGTTCACCCGGCACACGTGGCCCGCGACGCCCTTCATGTCGCAGGCCGCCGGCCCGCGGTCCAGATGGATCTCGCTGCACGGCCCGCACGGGCCGGTCTCGCCCATCTCCCAGAAGTTTTCCTTCTCGAAGCGGAGCACGCGCTCTTTCGGGAGCCCGCTCAATTCCAGCCACAGCCGCTCCGCCTCGTCGTCGTCTTTGTAGACCGTGGCCCAGAGCTGGTCCTTGGGCAGCTTCCACTCGCCCACGAGCAGCTCCCACGCCCACGCGATCGCTTCTCTCTTATAATAATCCCCGAAGGACCAGTTGCCGAGCATCTCGAAAAAGGTGTGGTGGTAGGTGTCGCGCCCGACCGCTTCCAGGTCGTTGTGCTTGCCGCTGATGCGCAGGCACTTCTGCGCGCTCGCCGCGCGCGTGTAGGGCGGCTTTTCCACGCCCAGAAAGACGTTCTTGAACTGCACCATCCCCGCATTGGTGAAGAGCAGCGTCGGGTCCTTCTCCGGCACCAGCGACGAGCTGCGCACGACGGTGTGGCCTTTCTTGACGAAGAAGTCGAGAAAAGATTTTCGTATTTCGTTCCCGGTTGACATAATGCTCAGTCGTCTCCTAGGGGCAGCCGTATGATCTCCGCGATGACGGAATCCCGATAGCCGCGGCGCCGGAGAAAAGAGACCGCGCGGTAGAGCGTTTTCCGATCGCCCAGGTCCTTGCCGCGAAATCTCTTTTCCAGCAGCGCCCGCGCCCTGTCTCTCCCTTGACGTTTGTCGAAAGACTCGTCGAGAATCCGGCCGATGAGCGCCTGCGCGAGCCCTTTTTGCCTGAGCTCCCGCTCGAGGCGGAGCGGGCCGAAGCCCCGGTCTTCTATTCTAGCGCGCGCGAAACCGCGGGCAAAGGCCTCGTCGTCGAGGAGCTTCTCGGCGCGGAGCTTTTCCAGGGCGGGCGCGATCGCCGCCGGCAAGAAGCCCGCCCGGGCGAGCCTCGTCCGGACCTCCGCTTCGCTGCGGGCGCGGTAGGCGAGATACTTGATCGCGCGGTTGTAGGCCTCGCCGGCGTCGCCGCCCTCCAATTTTGAATGTTTAATTTTGAATTTTGAATTGTCTGAGGACCGGGAATTCATCATTCAAAACTCAAAATTTAAAATTATTTTTACTTATCTTCCCCTGCCCTTCTCTTTTTTATCTTTCTCCTGCGGTGGCGCGGCCGGGACCCCTTCGGCGGCGGCGCGCTTGATGCCCGCCTTGTCGAGAATTTTTTCCCGGATGTCCGTGCCGATGTCCGGGTGGGCCTTCAAAAACTCCTTGGCGCTGTCGCGCCCCTGGCCGATCCGGTCGCCGTTGTACGAGTACCAGGCGCCGCTCTTCTCCACGATGCCCATGTCGCTGCCGGTGTCGACCAGCTCGCCCTCGCGCGAGATGCCGGTGCCGTAGAGGATGTCGAACTCGGCCTCCTTGAACGGCGGCGCCATCTTGTTCTTGACCACTTTCACGCGCGTGCGGCCGCCGACGACCGAGTCGGCCTCCTTGAGCGCGCCGATGCGCCGGATGTCCATCCGGACCGAGGCGTAAAACTTGAGCGCGTTGCCGCCGGTGGTGGTCTCGGGGTTGCCGAACATGACGCCGATCTTCATGCGGATCTGGTTGATGAAGATGACCACGGTCAGCGAGCGCGCGATCGTCGCGGTGAGCTTCCTGAGCGCCTGCGACATCAGGCGCGCCTGGAGCCCCATGTGGGCGTCGCCCATCTCGCCCTCGATCTCCGCCTTGGGCACGAGCGCGGCGACCGAGTCGACCACCAGCACGTCGACCGCGCCGCTCCGGACCAGCGTCTCGGCGATCTCCAGCGCCTGCTCGCCGTGGTCGGGCTGGGAGATCAGCAAGTCGTCCGTCTTCACGCCCAGCTTCTTGGCGTAAGCCATGTCGAGCGCGTGCTCGGCGTCGATGTAGGCGCCGATGCCGCCGACTTTTTGCGCCTCCGAGACGATGTGGAGCGCCAGCGTGGTTTTACCCGACGCCTCCGGCCCGTAGATCTCGATCACGCGGCCGCGCGGCACGCCGCCGATGCCGAGCGCGAGGTCGAGGCCGAGCGAGCCGGTCGAGACGACGGGGACGTCCTTGATCACGCCGCCTTCGCCGAGCTTCATGATCGCGCCCTTGCCGAACTGCCGCTCGATCTGGCTCACCGCGAGGTCGATCGCCTTTTCCCGATTTGCGTCCATCTATTGAACCCTCCTTGTTTTCATGCCGTGGAAAATTCCGTCTATCCTGAGCCGGCCGGCGGCCTCTCTCCGGGCCGATGCGATAAGTCTCTGCTACGCTCGACGGTTATACGCGAGATGCTCCACGCTCGACGCATCGGCCCTTCGAGAACCCCCCGGCCGGCTCAGCCCGATCCCTAGCGCAGTGGAAAAATTTTCAACGGCGTATAAATCGCGCCGTCCGGCTTCAGCACGCTCTGAAAGAGAACGACTTCTCTGATCTCGGACGCGCCGAAATCGTGCGCGCGCCATTTTTCGATCTCACTCCGGAGCGCGTCGGGCCGTCCGGCGAACTCGCGCCAGCGGCCGATGGTCAGGTGCGGCTTGAACTCCCGCGCTTCGCGCGCGAATCCGAGCGGCGCCAGCGCCTCCTCGACCGCGCGCGCGAGCGGCGCGAGCGGCGCGGCGTCCAGGCCGGCCCACAGCACCTTGGGCCTCCTTATATCAGGAAATACGCCCAATCCTCTAGTCGAAACCGAGCCGCGGGAGAGGGGAGCCAGGGTGCGCTCCAACGCTTCCCCGACGGGCGTTATCCGCTCGTCGCTCACCTGGCCCAGGAACTTGAGCGTCAAGTGGAGGTTTTCCCGCTTGACCCAGCGGAGGCCGCTCAAATTATTTTCCAGCCGGGCCTGCGCCCGACCGATCCGCTCCAGAACGTCCGGGTCGATCTTGACTGCGACGAAGAGGCGCGCCACGGCTAGACGAGGGCCGTCCTGAGCCAGTTCAAAGCCGCCTGGGCGGAGCCCATGATCACCCGCTCGCGGTCGCCGGAGAAATTAAACAACCGCGCCTCGCTCCGGTCCGGCAGCGCGAGCGCCATCCAGACCGTGCCGACCGGCTTCTCCGCGCTGCCGCCGCCGGGCCCGGCGATGCCCGTCGTGCTGAGCGCCACGTCCGCGCCGGCCGCGCGCCGCGCCCCCTCGGCCATCTCCAGCGCCGTCTCGCGGCTCACGGCGCCGTGCTTTTCCAGCGTGGCTTGCTTGATGCCGAGGAAATGCATCTTCGCCTCGTTCGCATAGCTCACGATCGATCCTTTGAAATAGTCCGAGCTGCCGGCCACGCGCGTGATCCGGTGGCCGATATAGCCCCCGGTGATCGATTCGGCGAGCGCCAGGCTCCAGCCTTTTTTCCGCAGCAGCCTGCCGGCGATCTCCTCCAGCGTCGAGTCGCCCTCGCCGTAGATATGCGCGCCGAGCAGCTCGCGGATTTGTGTCGTCAGCGCGGCGAAGTTTTTCTCCCGCTCCCGGCCGCCCCAAACCGTCAGGCGCAGCGTCAGCTCCGGGAAATGGGCGCGAAACGACAGCCGCGCCTCCGGCGGCAGCGCCAGGGGCTTCACCAGGTCGTCGAGCTTGGACTCCGTCAGACCGTGGATCTTGAACGCCGCGACCGACACCTCCCCGCCGCCGCCGCTCGCGCGCGCGACCCAGGGCAGCACGGTCTCCCGCAGCATCGCCTCCATCTCGCGCGGCACGCCCGAGAGCCAGACCAGCGATTTTCTTTCCGCCGTCTCGACGCGAAAGCCCGGCGCGGTGCCGACCG
>DASWFA010000076.1:0-3933 GCA_036394475.1 Binatia bacterium | reverse complement strand
TAGCCGACGATCACGTCGCCGGCGTTGAGCCCGGCCTTCTCCGCCGCGCCGCCGGGCTCGGTCGAGGCGACGCGCACGCCGCTCTCGACCGGCAGGTTGAAAAAGCGCACCAGCCGGCGCGCGAGCGGCACGTTCTCGCCGGCGACGCCGATGTAGCTCCGGCGGATCTTGCCGTCGCGGATGAGCCGGCCGGCGACGAGCTTGGCCATGTCGACCGCGATGGCGAAGCAGATGCCCTGCGCCGGCAGGATGATCGCCGTGTTGACGCCGACGACCCGGCCGCGCGAGTCGACCAGCGGGCCGCCGGAGTTGCCGGGGTTGAGCGCGGCGTCGGTCTGGATGACGTCGTCGATCAGCCGCCCCGAGTTCGACCGGAGCGAGCGTCCGAGTGCGCTCACCACGCCGGCGGTCACGGTGCACTGGAAGCCGTAGGGGTTGCCGATGGCGATCGCGAGCTGGCCGACCCGGACGGCTTTGGAGTCGCCGAGCGCGGCCGGCGCGAGCCCGGACGCGTCGATGCGGATGACCGCGAGGTCGGTGTCCGGGTCGGTGCCGACGAGGGACGCCTCGTGGCGGCGGCCGTCGGCCAGCGCGACGTCGATCCGGCCCGCGCCTTGGACCACGTGATGGTTGGTCAGGACGAAGCCGTCCGGGGTGAAGATAAAGCCGGAGCCGCTGCCGCGGAGATCGTCCGCGCGGCGGCCGGCGGTCTTGAGCCCGTTCGGCTTGCGCCGGATCTCGACGTTCACCACCGAGGGGCTGACTTTTTCCGCCGCCGCGACCACCGCGGCCGAATAGGCGTCGAAAAGGGCGTCGTCGGACGGCGCGGCGGCCCGGTTTTCCGCTCCTTCTGCCGCCTCCGCCGAGATTAATTTAAGCGCCGGTCTCATGCATCCTCCGTTGAACAAAGGAAAGCAAATCTAAGCACGGAAGCGCGCTTTGTAAAGTGGCCGCGCGGCGACGGCACAATCCGGTCCGCCTTTTTGCGCGCCCGCGCTCGTTTACCCGTTCCTCCGCCTGAGCGGCGCCACGACCGGCCGGTTCCCGTATTTTTCTTTCCAGCGGAGCAGCCCGAGGCGCAGATAGCGGGGGTCGAGCTCCCAGGCCGCACAGATGTTCTCGAACGAAAACAGGCCGGCGGCCTCCGTATCGAAGATCCACTCCTCGGCCTCGGCGAAAAGCGTTTTTCCCGCCGGACTCGCGGCGGCGGCATTGCCCTGGAAACATCGGATCCCGTCCGCCAGGACCGCGAGCAGCAAAACGCGCTCCGGGCCGTTTTGCCGGTCGGACTTGACCGCGTCCGGATGATACCGGCGTCCGTCGGGTTGAAACAACGGCGACAACTTTTCCTCCAGCAGGGCGTCGGCTCGGTCTTTCATGCGTACCATCCTTTCCGTAGCGCCGGCGCTCGGCGGAGAAAACTAGCAGGCGGATACTCCCGCCAGCTCGGCGGCATCGCTGCAGTCGAGCCCGTACGTCTGCCTGAGCAGCGCCGCCGCGTCGCGTCGCCGGCCCTCGAGGAGCGCGCGGCGCGCCTCGTCCGGGATCCCGGCTTCGGCGATGAGCAGGGGCACGAGCGAGAAATTCTCCGGGCGGGCCTCATTCTTTGCCCTGCCGCCGTTCTCCCGGACTGCGGCGCCGGCGGAGACCGGCCCGCCGGTCTCTTTTTGCTCCTCGCGGAGGTGGCGGAGACGGTTTTGCAGCCAGGTTCCCTGCGGCCACGCCCAGACTTGCGGCGGCAGCCGGTCCCCGTCGTACCAGCCGTGGTTGGCCCGGCTTTGAAGAAATATGAGTTGCCATGGGTTCATTGCGGCCTCCCTGTTTGGTTTTCGATCAACGCAAGAGCGGGGCCAAAATCGGCGGGGAAAAAATGTATAGAAATTACGTTAATCAGGGGAGTTTGATCCGCGCGCTTACCGGTTGGAAGAGGGGACCGGAGTCGTATGCCCATATGTCGGCGCGCGCGCCGAAATGTCGGCGTTATTCCGGCGCGTCGCCGCCTGATTTTTTATGCTCCCGCCCGGTCCGAAAGCCGCCGCGGGGGGTGCCGCCGTTGACACGGATCGGCCGGAGGGGCAAACTTTATTGGATGATCGTGAGCGTGGGGGTGGACATGATCGAGGTGGCGCGCATCCGCCGGGCGCTCGAGGACCCGTCGATCGGCGCGCGGCTTCGCGCCCGGGTGTATACGGAAAACGAGGTGCGCTATTGCGAGGACAAGGGAGTCGGCAAGTTCGAAAGCTACGCGGGACGCTTCGCCGTCAAGGAGGCGGTGATGAAAGCGCTCGGCACCGGTTGGGGCAGGAAAGCGAGCTGGCTCAACATCGAGGTCGTGCGCGCGCCGGGCGGTCGGCCGGAGGTGGCGCTCCACAATCACACGGCGGAGTACGCGGCGGAGATCGGCATCCGGCGTCTCCTGGTGTCGATCACGCACACCAAGGCGCACGCGCTCGCTTACGTCGTCGCGCAGGACGAATGAGAGCCGGTCCCGGCGTCGATCGGCCGGCGCCTGGCCGGCAGCAGGAACAGCGCCGCCAGGGCCCAGATGCCGAAGCCGAAGCCCGCCAGCGTCCAGAGGACGCGGCTGCGGCCGCTCGAGCCGGCGATGAGGCCGCAGAGAATCGCGTCGAGGAGATGCACCAGGGCGGCCGTGCGGAGCAGCATCGCCGCGTCGAGGTCCGGTCGGATGAAATAAAGTCCCGTGAAGTAGCTGAGAAAGGTGTAAAAACTCATCGGCCCTTGACGCTTCCTTTGTCCGGCTACTATACTCAGCCTCTTCCTAAATAGAAAGCGCGCCATGGCCGTCCGAACCATCCGGTGGAATAACAATCGCGTCGTCATGCTCGACCAGCGCCTCCTGCCCAACCGGGAGGTTTACCGGACCTACCGCGACTACGAAGGCGTGGCGCAGGCGATCCGCGACATGGTGGTGCGCGGCGCGCCCGCCATCGGTGTGGCGGCCGCGATGGGCGTGGCGCTCGGCGCGCTCTGGGTCAAGGGCAAAAACTTCGACCGCGAGATCGAGCGCATCTTCCGCACGCTGGAAAAAACCCGGCCGACCGCGGTCAATCTCTTCTGGGCGCTGGAGCGGATGCGCCGGATCTATATCGAAAAGCGGAGCCAGGGGGTCGAGATCGTCAAGCAGCTGCTCAAAACCGAAGCGGCCAAGATTTATCACGAGGACATCGCCGCCAACAAGCAGATGGGAAAATACGGCGCCAAGCTGCTGGGCGGCTCGACGCGCATCATGACGCACTGCAACGCGGGCGCGCTCGCCACCGCCGGCTACGGCACGGCGCTCGGCGTCATCCGGGCGATGAAGGAGAGCGGCAAGAACGTCGAGGTCATCGCCAACGAGACCCGGCCGTTTCTCCAGGGCGCGCGGCTGACCGCGTGGGAGCTGAAAAAAGACAAGATCCCGGTCACGCTCGTCACCGACGGCATGGCCGGCTATCTCATGCAGAAGGGCAAGGTCGACGCGGTCGTCGTCGGCGCCGACCGCATCGCCGCCAACGGCGACGTCGCCAATAAAATCGGCACCTATCCGGTCGCCGTGCTGGCCCGGCGCCACAACATCCCCTTTTACGTCGCCGCGCCGCTCTCCACCATCGACTCCAAGTGCCCCTCGGGCGCCGAGGTGCCGATCGAGCAGCGCGACCCGCGCGAGGTCTCCCATATCAACGGCACGGCGATGACGCCGCGCGGCGTGCGCATCCTGAACCCGGCCTTCGACATCACCGCGCACGACCTCGTCTCGGCGATCATCACGGAGAAAGGCGTGATCACGGCGCCCTACGCGCAGAACATCCGCGCTTATGTCCAACATGCGTAGCACCCGGGAGCTCGAAGAATACTTTCACGCGGCGGGCAAGCCGCGCGCCGAGTGGCGCGTCGGCACCGAGTACGAAAAGGTCGGCATCCGGCGCGAGAGCG
>DASWFA010000075.1:0-5065 GCA_036394475.1 Binatia bacterium | reverse complement strand
CGCCCGACGCTCGCCCATTACACGCTCGACCGGGAAGAGCTGCTCGGGCGCGCCAAAGATCTTTTCGATTGGATCGCCGCGGGCGAGCTGAAAATCAGGGTCTACAAGACCTTTCCGCTGTCCGAGGCCGCCGAGGCGCACCGCCAGCTCGAAGGCCGGAAGACCACCGGCAAGGTTTTGTTGATACCGTAAGGTGCTGGCGGGAGAATTTACTGCGGCCTGACGTCTACCGCCTGTTTTCTGTCTCCTCGGGCCGGCGCGAGTAGCGACTGCCGGTCGTCATGTTGTGGAGCCGCTCGCGCTGCTCCTGCGACAGGACCGCCTTGCCCTGCTCGATCGCGCGGATGCGGCCGATGCGCAGCTCGGCGCGCAGCCTCTCGATCTCGCGTATCTTCGCCTCGGCCTTTTTCAAGTCCACCGAATCGCCCTTGAGGATCTCCTGAAGGTCGAGCTCGGCCACGCGGAGGTCGCCTTCGTTTTTGACCGCCTCGCGCTCGAAGTCGGTTCGGAGCCGCTCCAGGCTCCGCGCCTGCTCCGGCGAGAGGTTCAGCTCTTCGCGGCGGCTGAGCATGTAGGTGATCAGCGGGCGCTCGCCGCCGGAGCGCTCGCGCGGGCCGCCGAAGTGCTCGCGGAAGCGGCTCCCCCAGTCGCGAAACTCGTGGGTGAGCTCATCCCAGACCGACGACGTCTCCTCGTGGACGGCCGGCCGCACGTCGCGCCGGTCCTGGGCCGCGGCGGGCGCGGCCAAAAATATCGCTACAGCGAGAAGGGTGAGGGTTCGCATGGAAATCTCCTTTCGAATTGCCTTTGGATCCCCATGGGACAAGATTAAAGCGCGCTCGCCGGGCCTTGTCAATCGAGGGCCGGCTCACGACCTGCTTACGCCCGGACGGCGATCTTTTCCGACTTCGGCTCGGTCAAAAAAGCCGCCAGCGCCAGGATGCCGGTGAGAATGACCGCCGCGAGCGCCCGCCAGGCGGTCGCGTACGAGCCGGTGACGTCGACGAGATAGCCGAACAGCGGCGTGCCGATGATCGTGCCGATGGAGTTGAACGTGATGACGATGCCCAGCGCCGCGCCGGTGCGGCCTTTGCCCGCGATCTCCGCGATCAGCGCGTAGGAGACGCCCTGGTAGCCGACCAGGCAGACGCCGGCGAGGAAAATCAGCGGCAGGACGATCCCGAGCGACGCGACGGCGGGCAGCAGCCCGAGGCCGAACGTGAGCGCCGCGGAGAGGAAGCCGATCCATAAGAGCACGACCTTCCGCGCGCCGTGAAACAGCCGGTCGCTCACGACGCCCCAGCCGACGCGGCCGACCATCCCGCCGAGCTGCGTCAGCGCCAGGGCCTGGCTCGCCCAGTAGGGCGAGATGCCGCGCGTCTCTTTTAAATAAAGCGGCACGTAGGTGATGAGCGACATCTGGCCGACGAGCAGGAGCGCGGTACCAAAGCTGAGACAGAGCAGGTCCCGCACCCGGAAAGGCGCGGCCCTTTTCTCGGCCGGGACACTCCGCGCGGCCGGCGTATCCGGCGTATCCGCTTTGTTCGGGGCGTCCGGATAAGCCGGAGCAGACGCGGGCTCGCGCCAGAGAGACCAGAAGATAAATCCGAAGATGAGATTGATCGCGCCGAGGCCGGCGAACGAGCCGCGCCAGCCGGCGAGGAGCACGAGCGACGGCGCCACGACCGCCGTCAGCACGCCGCCCGCCGGCACGCCGGTCTGCTTGATCCCCATCGCCGTCGCCCGCTCCTCGCGCGGGAACCATTCCATGACGCCCTTGGTGGAGGCGGGATTCAAAAAGCTGTAGCCCAGTCCGGCGAAGAAAAATATCGCGAAGGCCCAGCCGAACGACGGCGCCAAGGCCGCCGCCGCGGTGCACAGCCCCAGCACGAGATGGCCCGAGAGCGAGGTCGAGCGGACGCCGAGCCGGTCCGCGAGCCAGCCGGCGGCGAACGAGAGCGCGGCCATGCCGAGGTAAAACGCGGTGAAGAAAAGCCCGATCTCGGCGCGCGAGAGCCGGAGGTCCTGCTGGTAGAACGGCGCCAGCGTGTTGATGCCGTATTGGCCGGTGGCGCCGATCACGTGCGAGAGCGTGATGAGCGAGAGGATCCTCCAGCGAAACGCGTCGCGATCGACGGCGGCTTTGTCGCGGCGAACGTCCGGGTCGGCAGCCATCGCGAGCTTCAGCCTCCGCCGTAAACCGGACGTTCGCCCTGAGCTTGTCGAAGGACGGTCATGAACGGTTCAGTCGAACACCGTCTCAGAGTAGGGCCCGACGTCGACGAACGCCTCGATCACGCTCGGTCCGTTCAAGGCGAGCGCCCAATCGAGCGCGCCGTCGAGCTCACGCTCGTTTTTGGCGGAGCGGCACGGCACGCCGAAATAATGCGCCGGCGACGGCGGCGGCTCGCCGAGGCGGACGCCGGAGAGGGCGTAGCCCCGCCGCTCCTGCTTGATTTTCATGAGCCCGAGCCAGCCGTCGTTCAGGACGACGACCGGGACGGCGAGGGCGAGCCGGCGCGCGAGCGCCAGCTCGCCGGCGGTCATCTGGAAGCAGCCGTCGCCGATGAGCGCAACCACGGTCCGCCCGGCATGGACCAGCTTGGCGGCGTACGCCGACGGCATGCCGTAGCCCATCGAGGACCAGCCGTTGGTGGCGAGACAGCTCTTGGGAAAATCGCTGCGCCACTGCGTCGCGATCTGGTGCGTGTGCGCGCCGACGTCGTAGGCGAGGATCGCGTCGGCGGGAAGTTTTTTTCTTAACCGGTCGATGACGCGATGCGGCGCGAAACCGGCGCAGGCGGGGCGGAGATTCTTTTCCAGCTTTTCCCGCCGGGCTTTTATCTCCGCTACGGTCCAATCGTTCGGGAGCGGCGGCATCTCCCCCAGGCGGGCGATGATCGCGTCGATGTCGCCGGCGGCGTCGAGCCGGAGCGCGACTTCGGGGCCCGCGTCCGCCGCCTCCTGGGCCAGATGGACGAGCGGCGTCCTCCCGGTCCATTCCTCGTAGTTGATCTCGATCGGGTCGAAGCCGACCGCGACGATCATATCCGACGCGGCGATCAACGCCTGCACGTCGCTCCGGCGCGCGCGCCCGAGCACGCCCGCCCAGTTGGGATGGCTCTCGGGCAAAAAGCCCTTGGCGTGGAGCGTCGAGATAAAGGGAATTTTTTGCGCTTCGATGAAGCGGAGGAGCGCGCGCGGATTTTTGCTGCGGCAGAAGCCGAGGCCCGTCGCGACGAGCGGCCGGCGGCTCTGCCTGAGCGCTGCCGTGAATTTCTCAAGCCAATCCCCCTCCGGCTCCCGGAGTGCTGCGGCGGCGTCTTCGCATCGCCCGACCCCATCCGCCGCTTTTTCCTGCGCCACGTCTTCGGGGAGATCGAGATGCACCGGGCCGGGCGGCTCGGCGCCCGCCAGCGCCAGGGCGCGGACGAAAATATCGCCGGCGTTTTCGGCGCGGACGGCGAAGCTCGCCTTGGTCAGCGGGCCAAACAGCGCGTGATGGTCGATGCGCATCTGCACGCGCCGGTCGAGCCACTTGGTCGCGACGTTGCAGGTGATCGCGATCAGCGGCGCGCGGTCGAGCCAGGCGGCGCCGACGCCGGTCGCGAGGTTGGTCGCGCCCGGCCCGAGGGTCGAGACGCACGCGCCCGGAATCCCGGTGAGGCTCCCCACCGTCTGGGCCATGAATCCGGCCGAGGTCTCGCTCGCCGTAAGGACGAACTCGACCGGGCTTTTGCCGAGCGCCTCGATCAGCGGCAGGACCGGCCCGCTCGGAATGCCGAAGACCCAGCGGACGCCGGCCTCCGCGAGCACGCGCGCCAGAAGCTCGGCGGTGTTCATGCTTTCAGGTGCCGATCCGGACCGCATCGGCCGCGTCCTGGATGGAGCGGATGATCGAGAGCGCCGTCAGCTTGCCGGTGCGCGGGTTTTCGCTCGGGACGTTTTCGATCCGGACGACGAGCCGGCCGAACTCCCCTTCCACGTCGATCTCGTGGCAGTTGCGCTGGAGCCCCGGGACGGCGACGATCCGGACGCGCGTCCGGTCCGGGCCGATCCCGGCGAGGCTCACGGCGGCGGTGACGTTGACGTTGGCGGGAAAGCCGCGGCAGGCCTCGCGCGCCGTGCCGGAAAAAATCTCGCGCTCGTCTTTCAATCCCGCGAGGGAAATCCCGCGCGCGGCGAGATAGGGCGCGCCGTCGAGGCCGCCCGGCGGCTTCCGCGTGGTGATCGTCACGCGGGAGATCTCCCCCATCGACGCCGACTTGACGCCGTCGAGGCCGGCGATCGCGCCCGACGGGATGAAGAGCCGCCGGCCCGCCTTGCGCGCCGCGTCGAAGACCTCCGGATGGTCGAGCAGGGCGCCGACGCTGATGACCATGAGGTCTTTGCCGGCGGCGAAGACTTTTTCCGCGAGCTCGGGGACGATTTTTCCCCCGGCGGCTTCGACGACCAGATCGGATTTTTCGATGAGCGGGGCGAGAGCGAGATACGCCGGCGGATTTTTTATCGTCGCCAGAAATTCCCGCGCGCTTTTTTCGTCGCGGCTGGCCACGCCGGCGATTGGAATGGAGAGCTTCCCCGCGGCGGCGGCCTTGACGAGCGCGCGCCCGATCGCCCCCAGGCCGACGATGCCGATGGAATTCACAGGCTGTTATGTATCTCGAAGCGCTTTATGGTGTCAATGAACGCGGCGGTGAGATGGAGGAATCTTCGCTAGTCCCCGGCGAGGTTATAAAACCGCGCCGAGTTCCGGTAGAGGATCGCCTCTTTGTCGTCGGGCGTGAGCCGCGTGTTTTCGGCCAGCTCTTCGAGCTCCGCCTTGCAGGTCTCGGCGTCGACCTCGTGCGGGTAGTCGGAGGAAAAGAGAAACGGCTTGTTGCCGACGACGCGGACCGCCTCGGCGAGCGTCAATTCGTTGCCCTCGATGCCGATGAAGATGCGCCCCTCGTCGACGTGGCGGGCGATGTAGTCGCCCACCGACTCGCCGTTTTTGAGCCGGAGAAAGCGCCCGCGCGGGTCGTGCTGCACGTGGCTCGCCCACGAGCGCGTGAAGCGCTCGATC
>DASWFA010000074.1:0-1508 GCA_036394475.1 Binatia bacterium | reverse complement strand
CGCCGGAACTGGCACTTTACCAGTCTGCAACTCCGGATTTCCGCGCCGCGTTTTTCAAGCATGTCCCTCGCCCATACTTTCCGCGCTTTCCGCCACCGCGACTACCGGATTTTCTGGGTCGGCCTCTTTTGCGGCCACACGGGCACGCTGATCCAGTCGACGGCGCAGGCCTGGCTGATCTTCGAGCTGACGAACTCGACGTTTTACCTCGGGCTCGACGGCCTCTGCCTCGGCCTGCCGCGCATCCTTTTCTCCGCCTTCGGCGGCGCGGTGGTCGACCGGACCGACCGGCGGCTGCTTTTTTTTCTCGACCAGGGCGCTTTCCTGGTCATGGCGCTTTTTCTCGGCGTGATGACGAGCCTCGGCGCGATCCGCGTCTGGCACATCCTGGCGATGTCGGCGTTGACGGGCCTGCTGCTCTCGTTCGAGCAGCCGATCCGCCAGACGGTCCTCGCCGGCGTGGTGGCCAAGGAGGACCTCCTCAACGCGACCAGCCTCTACAACCTGGTCTTTCACGGCGCGGTGCTCTTCGGGCCGGCGCTCGGCGGCGTGCTGATCCCCGTGATCGGCGCCGGCGGCTGTTTTTATCTGAACGCGGCGAGCTACGTCGTCGTGCTCTGGACGATCGCGCTGATCCATATCCCGAAAACCACCGTGCCGCCGGGGTCGGTGAAGACGTCGCTCCTCCGCGAGACCGTCGACGTCGCCAGGATCGCCTGGGCGAGCCCGGTGTTCCGCTCGCTTTTGATCACGCTCACCATCATCAGCCTGTTCACCAAGTCGTACACGCAGTTTATGCCGGTCTTCGCGCGGCGGCTGGGCGTCGGGCCGCCCGGGCTGGGGGTGCTGCTCATGGCGCCGGGCGCGGGCGCCATCGTCGGCGGCCTCGCCCTGGCGTCGATGCGGCGCTCGTACCGCGTGAGCTTTTTGATCCTGCTCCAGGCCTGCGGCTTCGGCCTCTGCCTGGTGCTTTTTTCGAATTCGCCGTTCTTTGTTCTCTCCGTCGCCCTGCTCGTGGTCATCGGCGCGTTCCAGACGAGCCTGCTCTCGCTCATCGCCTCGCTGCTGCAATTGCACGCGCAGGAGAACGTGCGCGGCCGGATCATGGCGCTGTTCGGCCTGCTCAACCGCGGGCTGGGGCCGATGGGGGCTTTTCCGATGGGGGCGCTGGCGCTGTGGATCGGCGCGCCGCTGGCGCTTTCCGGCGCCGCGGTGCTCGCGGTCTTCGGCACGGGCTACGTGACGCTCCGCAAGCCCTACGCCGAATCCTTCGGAACGGTCGGCGGCACGGTCGGCGGCAGCCCGGCGCGCGAGCAGGGGAGCTGAGGAGGGGAGATGCTATTTAAACGCTCGGCGTGATGCCGAATTTCTTGTTTTCCTTCTTGGCCCGCTTCGCCGCCCGTTTTTCCATCAGCGACCGCTGGGGCTTCTTCTTCTCGTCTTTTTTCCGGTCTTGTCCTTTGCTCATGGCATGCGCTCCTTCCGATCGCTCTGGACAGGCCGCGGAA
>DASWFA010000073.1:0-4284 GCA_036394475.1 Binatia bacterium | reverse complement strand
GCGCGGGAGTACCTGGCCGCCGTCAAGGAGAAGGGCGGAACGATGAAGATGGGCGGCACGGGCTCGGCCCAGGAAGACCAGATCATCACGATCCAGATGGAGCAGGCGCTCAAGGTGAAGTTCACCTACGTGCCGTTCAAGGGCGGCGGCGAGGTCTGCGTCAACCTCGTCGGCAAGCACATCGACTCCACGGTCAACAACCCGGCGGAATGCGTGAGCCACTGGAAGAACAAGTCCGTGCGCCCGCTCGGCGTCTTCGACACGGCGCGCATCCCGGTGGCCGACTGGAAGGAAATCCCGACCATCAAGGAAGCGCTCGGCGCGGACATCCACTACCTGATGCTGCGCGGCATTTTCGGCGCGCCGGATATGCCCAAGGACGCCGTCGAGTGGTATGTGGCCTTTCTCAAGAAAGTCTACGACACGCCCGACTTTCAGAAATACATGACGGACAACGCGCTGAAGCCGGCCTTCGCCTCGGGCGCCGAGTACGTCAAATGGGTCACGGAAAACGAGCAGCTCCACCGCGACCTGATGGCCAAAGGCGGGCTGCTCAAGAAGTAAGCCGGAAATGCGCGCCGCCGACATCGTTACGGCCTCCGTGTTGATGCTTCTGGGCGGCCTCGTTCTGTTCGACGCCGTCCGGCTCGGCTTCGGCTGGGGGCCGGACGGGCCGAGAAGCGGATTTTTCCCCTTCTGGCTGGCGGCGATCCTGGTCGTCGTGTGCGCCGTGATCGTCGTCCAGGCCGCCTGGGCGGCCGCGGACAAAACCTTCGTCAGCCGCGAGCAGTTGCGGTCCGTTCTCGCGGTGCTCTGGCCGGCGGTCGCGGCCGTCGCCCTGATGCACTTCGTCGGCCTCTACGTCGCCTCCGGCTTCTACCTGGCCTTCTACATGCGCTGGGTCGGCCGCCACTCGTGGCCGACGGTCGCCGCCATCGCGCTCGGCATCCCGATCGCCTGTTTCATGATTTTCGAGCTGTGGTTTCTCGTGCCGATGCCCAAGGGGCCGCTCGAAGCCTGGCTGGGGTACTGACCGATGGGAATCGAAAACCTCTGGATGGGCTTTCACATCGCGATCACGCCGTTCAATCTCTGGATGGCGGTTGTCGGCATCCTGCTCGGCACGATCATCGGCGTGCTGCCCGGGCTCGGCGGGGCCAACGGCGTGGCGATCCTCCTCCCGGTGACGTTCAGCATGCCGCCGACGTCGGCGATCATCCTCCTCACCTCGATCTACTGGGGCGCGCTGTTCGGCGGCGCGATCACCTCGATCCTTTTCAACATTCCCGGCGAGCCCTGGTCGGTGGCGACGACTTTCGACGGCTACCCGATGGCGCGGCAGGGGCAGGGCGGCCCGGCGCTCACCGCCGCGTTCAGCTCGTCGTTTATCGGGGCGTTTTTTTCGATCGTGCTGATCACGCTGTTCGCGCCGCTCCTGGCGCAGATCGCGCTCCGGTTCGGCCCGCCGGAGATCTTCGCCATTCAGCTGCTCACGTTCTCGAGCTTCGTCGGCCTCGGCGGCGGCAACCCGCTGAAGTCGCTGGCGTCGATCCTGATCGGCTTTATCCTCGCGGCCGTCGGCCTCGACATCGTCACCGGCCAGCTCCGCCTCACCTTCGGCGTCACCGAGCTGATGCGCGGCTTCGATTTCATCATCGCCGTCATCGGCCTGTTCGGCATCGGCGAGATCCTCTTGAGCGTCGAGGAGGGGTTGAGCTTCCAGGGCACGCGCACCGGGATGAACCTCCGCGTGGTGCTCGACACCTGGAAGATTCTGCCGCGCTACTGGCGGACGTTCGTCAGGAGCTCGTTCATCGGCTTCTGGATGGGGTTCAAGCCGGGCGGCGCCACGCCGGCGTCGTTCATGAGCTACGCCTTCGCCAAGCGCTTCTCGAAAAACGCCGACAAGTTCGGCAAGGGCGAGCTCGAAGGGGTGGTCGCGCCGGAGACGGCGGCCCACGCCGCGGGCATCGCGGCGATGCTGCCGATGATCACGCTCGGCATCCCCGGCTCGCCCACGGCCGCCGTGATGCTCGGCGGGCTCATCATCTGGGGCCTGCAGCCGGGGCCGCTCCTGTTCAAAGACAACCCGGACTTCGTCTGGGGGCTGATCGCGAGCATGTACACCGGTAACGTGATCGGCGTCCTGATGGTGCTGGCGTTCGTGCCGCTGTTCGCGGCGATTCTGCGCATCCCGTTCGCGATCCTGACGCCGCTCATCGTCGTGGTCTGCGCCATCGGCTCGTACGCGGTGCACAACAGCATGCTCGACATCTGGTACATGCTGATCTTCGGCGTGATCGGCTATGTCTTTAAAAAGCTCGATTACCCGCTCGCCCCGTTCGTCCTGGCGCTGGTGCTCGGCGACATGGCGGAGAACGCGCTGCGCCAGAGCCTGATCATGTCGCAGGGGACGCTCACGATCTTTCTCACCCGGCCGATCGCGGGCGTGATCACCGCGGCGGCGATCTTTTTCTTCGTCATGCCGATCATCACGCCGTGGTGGCGGCGGCTCCGCGGGCAGCCCACGCCGGCGCCGGCGCCGGGACACGGATAAAAACGGTTTCTAGTTCCGGGTTTCTAGTTTCTGGTTGGAATCCAAAGAGTTCCTAGTTTCTGGTTCAGGTTCCTAGTTGCCGGAAACCCGTGTGCCGGTGGAAATTCTCTACTCTTGATCTTAACTTGAAACCAGAAACCAGAAACGTCTTAATTATTGATTCGGCTGGATGCGCGTGAGGATTCCGTTGCTGAAGGTCAGCACCGGACCGTTCTCGTAGAGCCATTGCTCCTGTTTTCCCATGATGGCGCTGGAGATTTTGAGCGGGATCACGCTCTTGGGCTTGCCCATGACCGACGTGGCTTCCTTCTTGTTCATTCCCAGCGCCGGCTCCTTCCTGAGCGCCGCCTCCTTGACGTGCTCCGGCCACTTCTGCTGGCGGATCCAGTCGCGGCGCTTCTCTTCGTCGGTGACCGCCTTGGCGGCCTTGGCCTTGGAGTCCCGTTCGGGGTCGATGGCGGTGAAGGAGCCGTTTAACTCTTCGAGAAAAGCCTGGACGGCGATAAAGCCCTCTTTGCCCGAGTCGAACGCGGCCTTGTAATAGGGCCGGGAAGTCTCCCGGCCGAGGATCTCCTTCAGCTGGAAAGACTCCTTGACGGCGGGGTGAAAGACGGGCGCGTCGGGCGATGCCGCGTTCAAAAAGGCCGGCGTTTGCTTCTGCCCGGCGTCCACGACCCAGTAGGTCTTGCCGAGATACGACGAAAAAAGCTCGATCTGCCTGGGCGTGTACTGCGAGACCGCCGCGGACGCCTGCGTGGGCGCGAGCAGCGGCAAAATCGCTAAAATGCCGGCGGCGGCCGAGCCCTTAAGATAAACAGATAATCCCACAAGCCGATTTTACGAGAAAAGCGGCGCGAAACCAAGAGCGGGGATATGGCGGGTTTTTTCTATCGCCGCGCGGAGCTGCGCATAATAAGCGACGAAGCGGGGAAACATCTCGCGCCGCTTCGTTAGCGCCGTGACGAGTTCGGGACATTCCGCCAGCAGCGAGTCCCAGGCGGCGAGGATCGCCTGATCAGCGGGAAGAGAGTAGGGCTGGAAGTAGTTCATGGGTGCTCCCGCTAAGGCGTCACCTTGGTCGCCGCGCCCGCCAGGGTGCTGCTCGCGCTGGAATCGGAGATGCCGTCGAGCTCGTCGGGAAAAACCGAGGCGCTGTTGCTGTAGTCGCCCGGTTCCCGATTGCGCTTATTCACCGGCAGCGGCGCGTCGCAGCGGTAGGTCACGAGAAAATTCACAGTCAGCGATGCGCCGGGAGTCAAGACCTTGGCTCCCTTGCTGAAGAGCTTCCCGTTCTTCGCGCCGTCTAAAGAGACTGCCGGCGGCTCGCATTGCTCGCCGTCGGTGTCGATGACCTCAACGTCGAGGCGGACAAGCCCCGTGGTCGCGCCGTCGCCGAGGACCGATGAGTCGCTGAGCGTCTCGCTGTGAGTGCTCGCGTTGCGAATCGTGACCGTCACAGGAACGGCGCCGCCGCCGTGCTTGATGGATTTCGGCGTTTTGACCGAGCTCACGACGAAATTGTGCGCGGTCGGCTGCGGCGGCGGGGGCGGAGGCGGCGGCTGGTCTCGGCCGATACCCTCGACGGCGCCGATATCGCATGCTGCACCTTGAGGCCGGGGAACGCCGCGCTGATCAGTCGCGGGACAGCTCGCATCGACCGGCGCAGCGTCGAGCGCGGGACTGTTTTTGACTAGTGCGTGAGTGAGCGTCGGGCCGCCGTTGTCTTT
>DASWFA010000072.1:0-3235 GCA_036394475.1 Binatia bacterium | reverse complement strand
TGTGGACGTCGAGCTTCTGATAAAAATCCTCTTCGATGCCGAGCTTCTTCGCCTGCGAGCGCGCGTAGCTGACCGCCGCCTGGGCGGACTCCTTCATCACCTCGCCGAGCTGGCCGGTGAGGGTCAGATTGCCCCTTCCCTTGGACAGCGAGGCTTCGACGTAGAGCACCTCCCCGCCCGCGGTGGTCCAGGCGAGGCCCGTCGCCACGCCGATCTCGCTCTGCTCCTGCTCCGCCTCGGGGATGAACTTCGGCGGGCCCAAAAACAGGTGTAGGTTGGCCCGGGTCACGCGCGTCAGCTCTTTTTTCCCCTCCGCGGTCCGGCGCGCCACCTTGCGGCAGACCGAGGCGATCTCGCGCTCGAAGTTTCTCAGTCCCGCTTCCTTGGTGTACTGCGCGACCACGCGGAGGATGGCGTCGTCGGAAATCTCCAGCAGGCCGGGCGAGATGCCGTTGTCCTCCAGCTGCCGGGGCACCAGGAACTTGCGGGCGATCTCGAGCTTCTCCTCGTTGGTGTAGCCCGAGAGCCGGATGACCTCCATGCGGTCCGCCAGCGCCGCGGGGATCGGGTCGAGCAGGTTGGCGGTGCAGATGAACAGCACGTTCGAAAGGTCGAACGGCAGGTTCAAATAGTGGTCGCTGAAGGCGTGGTTCTGCTCCGGATCGAGCACTTCGAGCAGCGCCGCCGACGGGTCGCCGCGAAAGTCCGTGCCGACCTTGTCGATCTCGTCGAGCATGAAGACCGGATTATTCGAGCCCGCCTGCTTGATGCCCTGGACGATCCTCCCGGGCAGCGCGCCGACGTAGGTGCGCCGGTGGCCGCGGATCTCCGCCTCGTCGCGGATGCCGCCCAAGGAGATGCGCACGAAGTTCCGCCCGAGCGAGCGGGCGATCGACTTTCCGAGCGAGGTCTTGCCGACGCCCGGGGGGCCGACGAAGCACAGGATCGGCCCCTTGATTTTTTTCCGGAGCTTGTTGACGGCGAGATATTCGAGAATGCGCTCTTTGACCTTCTCCAGATCGTAGTGGTCCTCGTCGAGGACGAGCTGGGCTTTCTTGATGTTCAGGTTGTCCCGGGTCTTCTTGCTCCAGGGGATGTCCACCAGCCAGTCGAGATAGGTCCGGACCAGCGAGGCCTCGGACGATTCCGGGTGCATCTGCTCGAGGCGCTTCAGCTGCTTGTCGGCCTCGCGCTTCGCCTCGACCGGCATCTTGGCTTTTTCGATCTGCTTCTTTAAGTCCTTCACCTCTTCGGCGCGCTCGTCGCCTTCGCCGAGCTCCTGCTGGATCTGCTTCAGCTGCTCGCGCAGGAAGTAGTCCCGCTGGGTCTTGCTCATCTCCTCTTTCGCCTGGTTCTGGATGCGCGCCTGCACCGTCGAGAGCTCGAGCTCGCGGCTCAAAAGCTCGTTGACTTTCTTGAGACGCGCCACGGGATCGAAGATTTCCAGGATGCCCTGGCTCTCCTCGATCTTCAGGCGCAGGTTCGACGCGACCAGGTCCGCCAGCACGCCGGCGTCGCTGATGTTGTCGGTCACCATGACGATTTCGGGCGGGAGATTCTTGAGGTTTAAAATCTGCTCGATCTTCTCCTTGACGTTGCGCATCAAGGCCTCGACCTCGATCGAGACCTCCCCCAGCGCGGGCTCGACGACCTTGCGGATCTTGGTCTCGAAGAACGGCTGCTCTTTCAGGTAGCTTTCGATCTCGCCCTTGGCCAGCCCCTGGACGAGGATTTTCACCCGGCCGTCGGCGAGCTTCAGCATGCGCATGATCGACGCGACGGTGCCGACCTTGTAGATGTCGTCCGGCGTGGGGTTGTCCTCGGCGGAGTTTTTTTGCGCGACCAGGAAGATCAGGCGCTGGCGCGAGAGGGACTCCTCGACCGCGCGGATCGACATCTCGCGGCCGACGAAAAGCGGCAGCATCATGTAAGGATAGATGACGATGTCCCGGATCGGCAGCAGCGGCAGGACTTCGGGGATCTCGACCTGGGCCTCTTTGCTCTCCTGGCCCTCAAGGTTCCATTGAGCTTCGCTCATGTGTTAGCCTCACGCCTAGTTAATCACACCGGCTGCGGGGGTCAACAGAAATCTCGTAAATCTTGGGGGGATGAAAAAGCGCCGGAGGCGCGGCCTTTTTACCCGAAGAGCTCCCGGACCTTGTCCAAAAAGCCTTGCGAGAGCGGATGAATTTCCTCGCCGCCGAGCGCGGCGAACTCTTTCAAGAGCTCCTTTTGTTTCGCCGTGAGCTTCGTGGGCGTCTCCAGGCTCACGCGCACGATCTGGTCGCCCTGGTGGTAGCCGTGCACGTCGCGGACGCCCTTGCCTTTCAGGCGGAAGGCCTTGCCCGACTGGGTCCCGGGGGGAATCTTCATCTTGACTTTGCCTTCCAGCGTCGGCACGTCGATCTCGGTCCCGAGCGCGGCCTGGACGAAGCTCAAGGGCACGTCGCAGACGACGTCCAGCCCGTCGCGCACGAACAGCGGGTGCGGCTGGACCTGGATCACGACGTAGAGGTCGCCGGCCTGCCCGCCGCCGGCGCCGCTTTCGCCCTCGTTCCGGAGCTTCAGCCGCGAGCCGGTGTCGACGCCGCCGGGAATCTTGACGCTGAGCGTGTTGAGCTTTCGGACCCGCCCGGCGCCGCCGCAGGCCGCGCACGGGCTGGCGATGAAAGTCCCCTGGCCGCCGCACTGGCTGCAGGCGCGCGAGACGGTGAAGAAGCCCTGCTGGAAGCTCACCTGGCCGCGCCCCTTGCACGTCGGACAGGTCTGGGCCGAAGTCCCGGGCTTGCAGCCGTTGCCGTGGCAGGCGTCGCAGGCGCCGTGGCGCGGGATCTTGATTTTTTTCTCCACGCCGAAAGCCGCTTCCTCGAACGTGATCTCCAGATTGTAGCGCAGGTCTTCGCCCCGGCTGCGGCCGCGCCGCCGCGTCGTGCCGCCGAAAAACTCGCCGAAAATATCGCCGAAGATGTCTTCGAAGCCGGAGGCGGAAAAATCGAAGCCGCCCTGGAACGGGCCGCCGTTGCCGAAAGCCGCGTGGCCGAACTGGTTGTACTGGGCGCGCTTCTCCGGATCGGCCAGCACGGAGTAGGCTTCCGAAACTTCCTTGAAATTTTCCTCGGCCTGCTTGTCGTCGGGATTTCTGTCCGGATGGTATTTGAGCGCGAGCTTGCGGTAGGCCTTCTTGATCTCTTCTTCGCCGGCGTTGCGGTTCACGCCCAACAACTCGTAATAATCT
>DASWFA010000071.1:0-2504 GCA_036394475.1 Binatia bacterium | reverse complement strand
CGCGAGGCGAACAAATGCGGGAATCCCTTTTAAAGATTAAAAACGGCCTCGGCGGCATGGTCCGGCTGGCGCGCGCTCTGCCGGCGTTTTTCCGCGACCCGATCACCCTCGCCCGGGCCCGGGAGGAGATCGAAAAGGGAGTCGCCCGGCGCGGCGAGAATTTTCTCGAACTGGCGCGCACGCGGATCTACGCCGACCCGGCGAGCCCCTATCTCCGGCTGCTCAAAATCGCGGGCTGCGAGTTTTCCGATCTTCGCGCCGGCGTTCTTGCCCATGGCTTGGAGGCGACGCTCACGCGCCTGGCGGGTGAAGGCGTCTATCTTACCGCGGATGAGTTCAAGGGCAAGAAGGAAGTGGTGCGCGGCCGGGAGCGCTTCCGGGTCGCTCCGGAGCATTTTCAGCTACGGGAGACTGCGCCCGGGCTTCTGATACAGACCGGCGGCACCACCGGAAAGCCGGTCGGTTCCACCGCCTCGCTCGAGCGGCTCGCCTACAGCGCCCGTGCGTTGGCTATTTTTCTCGACGCGCACGACTTTTTCGCCGCCAGTCACGCTCTGCAGGATTCGGTGCTTCCGGGCAGCGGGGGGACTAGCTGTCTTTTGACCTATGTCAACGTCGGGGTAGTTCCCGAGCGCTGGTTCGCCCGCACGGCCCCCAGTAAAAATCGACTGGGGGCGTTTTATCACTACGCCACCATGGGTCTGATCGTTGCGCTGGGCAAGCTCTACGGCCCGGGTTTTCCCCGGCCCGAGTTCGTCCCTGCGGAAGAAATCGTGCCGTGGATATTGCAACAGAGGGCCCGCGGCAAAACCTGCTGCGTCATGACCGCGACGAGCAACGCGGTGAGGATCGCGCGCCTGGCCGCGGAGATGGGCGTGTCCCTGGAAGGGGCCAAGTTCCTCGCCACGGGCGAGCCGCTGACCGACGTCAAGCGCGAGATCATCGTCCGCTCAGGGGCCGGCGTCACCTGCCGCTACGCCTTTACCGAGCTGGGAGTCGTCGCCTTCGGCTGCGGCAATCCCCGGTTTGCCGACGAGGTCCATGTGCATCAAAACCTGGCCACCAGCGTGTCCCATCCGACGCCCGTCGGCGCCGGCGAGGCGATCCATCCGCTGCTGTTCACCACGGTCCACCCGTCGGCCGACCGGCTGCTGCTCAACGTGGCCAACGGCGACTACGGCGTGCTGGAAAAAAGGGACTGCGGCTGCGCGTTGGAAAAAGCCGGCCTCGACCTCCACCTGCACGGCATCCGAAGCTACGAGAAGTTCACCGGCGAGGGCATGAACTACTTCTACGCCGAGCTGTTCGAGCTGATCGAAAAAGCTCTCCCCGCCGAGTTCGGCGGGGGAGTCGGGGACTATCAGCTGGTCGAAGAAGAAGACAAAAACGGGCAGACGCGGCTGACGCTGAGAGTCGATCCGCGCGTCGGTGCAGTCGATCGGGAAAAACTCCTGGCCCGTCTCCGGGCCGAGCTGGGACGCGGCTCGTGGGGCAACGAGTATCAGGCGCGTATTTGGGACGGCGCGGGGACTTTGCGGATCCTGCGGGAAGCGCCTTTCGCCGGCGCCCGGGAAAAGATCCTGCCGCTCCAGCTACAAAAGAGGTCGGAGTAGCGGCGGCGTCTGATTTCCCTCACGAAGCGGACCCATGCGGGAATCCCTCTCAAAGATTAAAAACGGGCTCGGCGCCATGGTCCGGCTGGCGCGCGCCCTGCCGGCGTTTTTCCGCGACCGCATCACCCTTTCCCAGGCGGAAGCGGAGATTAAAAAAGACCTTGCGCGGCGCGGCGAGAATTTCCTCGAAACTGGCGCGCGCGCGGATCTACGCCGACCCGGCGAGTCCCTATCTCCGGCTGCTCAAAATCGCGGGCTGCGAGTTTTCCGATCTCCAGGCCGGCGTTCTTGCCCAGGGCTTGGAGGCGACGCTCACGCGCCTGGCGGGTGAAGGCGTCTATCTTACCGCGGAT
Source organism: Binatia bacterium (assembly GCA_036394475.1). Classification (GTDB taxonomy): domain Bacteria; phylum Desulfobacterota; class Binatia; order UBA9968; family UBA9968; genus JAJPJQ01. The sequence goes on along the minus strand of DASWFA010000071.1, from coordinate 538 downwards.
GAGTTCAAGGGCAAGAAGGATGTCGTGCGCGCGGGGCGGGCGTTTCGCGTTTCCCCCGGAGCGTTCCAGCATCCAAGCCCGCTGCCCGGCCTCATGATTCAGACCAGCGGCACCGGCGATCAGCCGATGCGCTCCACCGCCTCGCTCGGCCGGCTCGGCTTTCATGTCCCGGCGATGGCGGTTTTTTTCGCCGCGCACGATCTCTTCGGTTCCAGCCATGCCATGCACGACGCGGCGCTTCCGGCGAGCGGCGGCACCAGCAATCTTTTGATTTATGCCCGGCTGGGAATAGCTACCGAGCGCTGGTTCACGCGCCCGGCCCCGGCGAAAAACCCTTTCGGAGCCGCTTATCACTATCTCACGACCCGGCTGATCGTGGGGCTCGGAAATCTATATGGCCCGGGCTTTCCCCGGCCCGAATTTCGCGACCCGAAAGACATCGTGCTTTGGATAGAGGCGCAGAAGGCCCGGGGAAAAAACTGTTGCGTCACTACCCCGGCCAGCAACGCGGGGAGAATCGCCCGCACGGCGCTGGGGA
>DASWFA010000070.1:0-9700 GCA_036394475.1 Binatia bacterium | reverse complement strand
GGTCTTGGGGTCCTTGGGCCGCTCGTCGCGCTTGAGGCGCCAGATGCCGGAGAGATATTTTTGCGCGAGCCGCCGGTCCAACTCGGCGGTCGGATCGGTTTCCGGCGCTTTGGCTGCCGTCTTGGATTCCGCTTTCATGAGGCAACCCTAGTATAAAGGATGAAGGGGGCGGGGGGAAAGCTCAAAGGTCACGTTTATTTGAGCGTGATGTTCTTGTACCGGCGGTAAATCCCGTCGTAAAAAGTCGTCATCATCTGGACGGAGACGCGCGCGCAGTACTCGAGCGGCCAGCCGGCGCGCTCCTGGCCGTAGCCGTCCATCAGCGCCGCCTCGAGAATGCGCTGGTTCGTGCCGCCGTGCTCTTCGCTCAAGTCCGCCTCTTCGTGAATCTTGAAGTATTCCATCTCCTCTTTGGACAGGCCGTACTTCGGAAGCCCGGCGCGGTAGTCCTGCGCGATGTGCCCGAAGATCTCCTCTTCGAGATGGATCGCGTAGCACTCCGCCAGCGGCACGTCGATCCACGAGCGCACGAAAAAATCCACCAGGCCGCGCGCCTCGGGGATCAGCTCGCACTCGATCATCTCCTCCCGCTCTACGCCGAGGGCCTTCCCGAGCTTCAACAGCACGCGGGCGTGCCCGCCGAGGCCCGGCGTGGTGAACTCCTCGCCGATTTTCTGCGCGACCATGTCCTCCAGCTCGGGGTGTCTTTTGAAGAAGCCGACGAACTGGTGGTAGACCGTGGCCATGCCCGTGTTCACCTCGACGGCGAAGGCGTGCCAGTTCTTGACCCAGAACTTGAGGTGGCCTTTTTCCAGCGTGCCGGCCCTGAGATCGCGAAAGTAAGGATGGTTCTTGATCTCTTTCTCATAGGTGTCGAGCACGATCTGCCGCAGCGCGGCGACTTTTGCTTTTGCTTCTTGTTGCGTCATTTTGATATGTTCGCTCATGGACCGGAACCTATCGAAAGCGGCGCGGAATGTCAACTATCCTTATGGATTTCCGTCCGCGTTTCGGTATAGAAAGGACCGAGGAGGTTCAAGATGAGCTGGAAATGCATCGGGTTTTTGCTCCTGGCGCTGGCGGCGGCTTCCGACGGCCACGCGCAGAAGCTCGACCGCGCGCTCTTGACCCATTCGAGCGAGAGCATCAGCATCACGCCGCTGATCTACGGGATCGAGAAGGGCCTCTACAAGCGGGAAGGCGTCGACCTTCAGTTCCGCATCCTGCGCGGCGATCTGGCGATCAGCGCGATGGTGAACAGCCGGGACGTCGACTACATCTACGGCGCGGGCACCGCCTTCCTGGCCGCGGTGCGCGGCGCGCCGGTCAAAATCCTCTCGCACGATTTCAAGAGCGTGCTCTTTTACCTCATGGGCCAGCCGGGGGTTCAATCCGCCAGGGACCTCAGGGGTAAAAAGATCGCGGTCAGCTCGCTCGGCGGCACCGGCGCGGCGTCGGCGCGGGCGTCGATCAAGTCGCTCGGCCTCGACCCCGACAAGGACGTGACCTACATCGTCATCGGCGCCGCCTCGGTGCGCATGGCGGCGATGGAGGCGGGCTCGATCGAGGCGGCGATCATGCCGGTGCCGTGGAACTTCCGCATGCGGCAAAAAGGATTCAAGGAGCTGCTCTTCGCCGGCAACGTCATGCAGCAGCCGCTCACCGGCATCGCCACGACGAGAGAGAAGGTCGAGAAGAATCCCGACCAGGTGCGCAAGGTGCTGCGCGGCTTTCTCCGCGCGCTGCGCGCCATGCGGCAGGAGAAAAAAGACGTGGTCGAGTTCATCGGCCGCAAATTCAACCTCGACGCGGCGACGGCCGAGGAGACCTACAAGGTCGTCTTGCAGACGCTCAGCGATGACGGCACCGTGAGCGCCGAAGCCCTGCAAGATTTGCTCGATCAGACCAAAAAAGACGTCCCCGCGATCCGGGATATCTCCGTCGGCGATATCGTCGATTATCGGTTGTTGAAAGAAGTCTCGAAAGAAGGCATCAAGGGCTGAGGAGTAAAATAGATGTCCGCGATCGGAAAAAGCATCCCCCGCGCCGACGGGCGGGACAAAGTCACGGGCGCGGCGGTCTACGCCGGCGACATGAAGCCGCCGGGCATGCTCTACGGCAAGGTGCTCAGGAGCCCGCTGCCGCACGCGAAAATCCGCTCGATCGACGCGCGCCGGGCGGAGTCGATGCCCGGGGTGCGGGCGGTGCTCACGCGCGAGAGCCTTCAAGTCGCGGCGGCGCTTTACGGCGCCTACGTGAAAGACCAGCCGGTCGTGGCGCACGACAAGGTCCGCTACGCCGGCGACGTCGTGGCGGCGGTGGCGGCGACCGACGAGCGGCTGGCGGAAGCCGCGGTGAAGGCGATTGAAGTCGATTACGAGGATCTGCCGGCGGTGTCGACCATCGACGAGGCGCTCGCCGACGGCGCCGTGCTGGTGCACGAGCGCCTCGAGGGGCGGAAGGCGCCTGACTTCGGCGCCGGCGCGTCGCACATCGTCCACGAGAACAGCAACATCTGCTTTCATTTCCGCTACGAGCGCGGCGATGTCGACGGGGCCTTCGCCGCCGCCGCCGGCGTCTACGAGGACAGCTTCGATTTCCCCAGCGCGCAGCATTACCCGATGGAGCCGCACGTGAGCCTCGCCCAGTTCGACGGCGACCACCTCACGGTCTGGTCCGCGACGCAGAGCCCGTTTCCCCAGCGCCAGGAGCTGGCGCGGATTTTCGGCCTGCCGCTCGGCCGCGTCCGGGTGATCGTGCCGTACGTCGGCGGCGGCTACGGCGCGAAAAGCGGCGTCAAGAACGAGGCGATCGCCGCCGCGCTCTCGCGCATGGCGCGCCGCCCGGTGCGCATCGCCTACAGCGCGGAAGAGACGTTCCGGACGCTGTGCCAGCCGCGCGCGCGGATCACGATCCAGACCGGCGTCCAAAGCGACGGCACGTTCGTCGCGCGGCGCTGCCGGCTTTACCTCAACGGCGGCGCCTACGCCAACTCCGGGCCGTCGGTCACGGAAAAGGCCGGCTACCGGGCGCACGGCCCCTATCCGATTCCGAACGTGCGGACCGACGCCTACACCATATACACCAACACGGTGCCGGCGGGCGCCTTCCGCGGCTTCGGCGCGCCGCAGGCGGCCTTCGCCTACGACTCGCATCTGGAGATGATCGCGCGCCGGATGAAGCTCGACCCGGTGGCGCTCAGGCTTAAAAACCTGCTCGGGCGCGGCGACGAATACGCCGCGGGCGACACGCCGATCGACTGCGATCTCAAAGGCGCCCTCAATCGCGTCGCTGGCGAAGGGTCGAAGGGCGCAAGGGTCGAAGGGGCCAAGGGTGCGATCCTAAAGAGGGGGAGGGGAGTCGCGGCCGCCGTGAAGGACGGTGGCGGAACCAATAAAGCCGCGCACGCGATGGTGAAGCTCCTGATCGACGGCAGCGCCGTCTTCTCCAGCGGCTCGGTGGAGATCGGCCAGGGCATGCGCACGGCCTTTCAACAGATGGTCGCGGAGGAGCTTTCCCTGCCGGTGGAAAACGTCTCGGCAACGGCGCTCGACACCGAGTACACGCCGTTCGACAAGGGCACCAACGCCAGCAGCGCCACGACGGTCATGGGACTCGCGCTGCAGATGGCGGCGCGCGACGCGCGCGCCCAGCTCCTCGCCGCCGCGGCGACCCTATTCGAGACGGACGTCGGCAAAATCGAAATGGCGGACGCGCGGCTCTCCGCCGGCGGCCGGAGCCTCGGCGTGCGCGACGTGATGCGGCGCCGCTTCGGCGCGTCCGAAGGCGAGATCGTCGGCCGGGGGTATTTCAAGGTGCCGAAGAACCCGGCCGTGCCGCTCGGCTATCCGTCGCCCTTCTGGGAGGTCGGCTTCGGCGCCGCCGAAGTCGAGGTCGACGAAGAGACCGGAGAAACAAAAATCGTCAAATACGTGTCGCTCACCGACGCGGGCAAGATGATCAACCCCGAGCAATGCCGGGGACAGGACGAAGGCGCCGCCGTCTTCGGCATCGGCCAGGTGCTGTTCGAGGATCTGGTTTACCAGAACGGCGAGCTCATGAACGGCACGCTGATCGACTACCGGCTGCCGCGCTTCAGCGACGTGCCGCGCGAGTTCGCAACGATCATCCTCGAAGAGGGCGGCGGCATGGGTCCTTACGGCGCCAAGGGCATGGGCGAAGGCGGCATCCTCGCGGTCGCGCCGGCGGTCTGCAACGCCGTCGAGGACGCTGTCGGGGTAAGACTGCAATCGGTGCCGCTGACGCCGGAGACGGTCTGGCGGGCGCTGAAAAAAAAGCGGGATGGAAAGTCACTATGAAACAGCCGCGCGAAGTCTGGGAAGCGGAGCCGAGGTTCGACCTCCAGGAAAAGGTCGCCGGCAAGGCGCAGTACGTCGAGGACCTGCCGGCGCTACCGGGAATGGCCTACGGCGCGCCGCTCCTGAGCCCGTACTCGCACGCGCGCATCCGCTCGATCAATTCTACCAAAGCCGAAAAGCTCCCGGGCGTGCTCGCCGTCCTCCACCGGGACAGCCTGGACGGCTTGAATCCGCTTCTGGCCGCGCCGCACCACGAGCTCCTGCGCCTCGGCGCGGACGAAAATTTCATCGCCGTCGACAAGGTGCGCTTCGACGGCGAGCTGGTCGCCATGGTGGCGGCCGAAGACCTGCGCACGGCGCGCCGCGCCGCGGCGCTGATCGAAGTGGAGTACGAGCCTCTGCCCGCGGTCTTCTCCGCCGCCGAGGCGTTCGCCCCCGGCGCCCCGGTGCTGCACGAAAACAGAGGCTCCAACCTGCTGCTCGAAGACAAGCTCGAATGGGGCGACCTGGAAGAGGGCTTCCGCCAGGCCGACCGCGTGTTCGAGGAGGTTTATACGTCCCCCGCGATGTTCCACCACCCGATGGAAAACATCGGCGCCGCGGTGGCGCGCTTCGACAACGACGAGATCGACCTCTGGGCCGGGACGACCTCGCCGGTGCGCGACGCCGGGGAGATCGCTCATTTCTTCGGCCTCGAGCCGGAGCGGGTGCGGCTCCGCGTGCCCTACATCGGCGGCGGCTTCGGCGCCAAGATCGTCACCAACTCGGTCCTCGCCGCGCTCTGCCTCGCGCGCAAGATCCGCCGGCCCGTGAAGCTCGTGCCGACCGCGGCCGAGAGCTTCCGGCAAAACTCCCGCCACGCGATGGACTATAAAGCCAAGGTCGGCGTCAAATCGGACGGCACGCTGACCGTCCTGCAAGTAGATTTATTGGTCGACACCGGCGCTTACACGACCGGCGGCGCGACCACGACGCACAACGCCGTGATCTCGGCCTGGGGCTGCTACCGGATCCCGCATCTCCTGATCCACGCGCGCTGCGCCTACACCAACAAAGTCCCGGCGAGCCACACGCGCGCCACCGGAAAAGTCCAGACCACCTGGGGTATCGAGTGCGCGATCGACTCGATCGCGCGCCAGATGGCGATCGAGCCGGTCGAGTTCCGCCGAAAAAACGTCCTCATGCGCGGCGATTACGTCGCGAAGGGAACGCCCAACATGGACACCGATTACCCCGAGCTGATCGCCGAGGCGGTATCGGCGATCGGATGGGACGGCCGCTCCAGCGCGGCCGCGTCTTCCGGTGGGCGCGTGGCGCGCGGCCGGGGCATGGCGCTGAGCCTCCGCCACGGCTCGCAGGGCGGGGGGCGGGCGCACGCGCTGGCGACGATCGACGGGCGCGGCATGGTCAGGATCCAGCACAGCGCGCCGGAAGTCGGCCAGGGCACGCACAACCTCTTCCGCGTCGTCGCGGCGAAGACCCTCGGCATCCCGCAAAACCAAATCCTCGTGGCGCAGCCGGACACCGCCGTGCATCTGCCGTTCGGCGGCGTCAGCGCGCAGCGCACGACGATGCAGATGGGCACGGCGGTGGAGCACGCCTGCGAGAACCTGAAGCGCGAGCTCACGCTCCTCGCCTGTCAGGCGAAGGGCGGCGCGCCGGAGGAATGGAAGATCGCCGAAGGGCGTCTGTGGCGCGCGGAGAACAGCTTTTCCTTCTCGGAAGTCGTCCGCTTCGGCGGCGGCAACTCTGTCGTCAAGGCGATCGGCATGCACAGCGCGCCGCCGACGGCGAAAGACTCCGCCTTCCACGGCATGGACCACTGGGCGCCCAGCGCGGGGGCCGCCGAGATCGAGATCGACCGCGAGACCGGCGAGCTCCGGGTGCTCAAATTCGCCGTGATCGCCGACGCCGGGAGAGCGCTGCACTACCCGTCGGCCAAGGGGCAGGTGGAAGGCGGCGCGGTGATGGGCTTCGGCCACGCGCTCTTCGAGGAAGTCGTTTACCAGAACGGCCAGATGATGAACGGCGACCCGTTCCAGTATCGCCTGCCGGTGATGGAGGACCTGCCGCCGGAGTTCTTCGCGTCGATGCTGGAGAACGAAGACGGCCCGGGACCCTTCGGCTCCAAAGGCATGTCGCAGACCTCGATCGTCACCGTCGCGCCGGCGCTCGGCAACGCGATCTACGACGCCGTCGGCGTGCGCATCCGCTCGCTGCCGATCACTCCGGAAAAAATTCTCCGCGCGCTGGGGAAGATCGAATAGCGTTCGGCGCGCGGCCTACAGCGAAAGAAGAACTCACGATGTTGCCCAAATTCAAACTTTTGCAGCCGACGACCATCGCCGAAGCTTCGGCCGAGCTCCGCCGCCTCGGGGACGACGCCAAGCTCTATGCCGGCGGCGCCGAGCTGGCGCTGCTCATGCGCCACGGCCTGATCGAGCCCGGCTATCTCATCGACATCAAGGGCATCTCCGAATTGAACGGCATCGGCGAAAACGACGGCGCCGTCTCCATCGGCGCCTGCGCCACGCACCATCTTATAGAGCGCGATCCGCTGGTGCGGCGGGATCTACCGGCTTTCGCCCATGCCGAGTCGCAGGTGGCGAACGTGCGCGTGCGCGCCCAGGGCACGCTCGGCGGCAACCTCTGCTTCAACGACCCGCACTCGGACGCCGGGACGGCTCTCCTGATCCACGAAGCGAGCGTCACCCTGGCGAACGATAAGGCCGCGCGGCAAATCCAGCTGGAAGAGTTCCTCGGCGCGATGTACGCCACCGCGCTGGCGGAGGACGAGCTTTTGACGCGCGTCGAGGCCCCGCCGCTGCCGCCCGGATGGTCGAGCGCCTATCTCCGGGTGCATCGGTTCCAGCGGCCGACGCTCGGCGTCGCCGCGGCGGCGAAGATAACCAACGGCCGGATCGAAGCGGCGCGTCTCGCCGTCGGCTGCGTCAGCGCCAAGCCCGAGCGCTTGCGGGAGCTGGAGCGCGAGCTGCAAGGCGCTCCGCTCAGCGAGGCGGAGCGAATCGTGCGCGCGCGCGGCGATTATTTGCGCGATATTCTCCAGCCGGTGGACGATCTTCTCGGCTCGGCCGAGTATAAGCTTTACATGACGCAGGTTTTGCTGGCGCGGGGGCTGGAACAGGCGGACAATCATAGTTTCGAGTTTCGAGTTTCGGGTTTCGGGTCGGAAGATAGAGCCGGAAACGCCAAACCCGTAACCCGTAACCCGGAACCCGCAACGCATTTTAATCTTTCGTTGACCGTCAACGGCAAAGCGTGGCAGGGTGAGATTCCCGTCGAAGAGACGCTCCTGGATTTCCTGCGGGAGCGGCTCCGCCTCACCGGAACCAAGCGCTCCTGCGAATCGCAAGTGTGCGGCGCCTGCACGGTCGTCGTCGGCGGCCTGCCGGTCAGCTCGTGCAGCTATCTCGCCTTCGAAGCGGGCGGGAAATCCGTGACGACGGTGGAGGGGCTCGCGTCGGGCGAGGCGCTCGACCCGCTGCAGCAGGGCTTTATCCGCCACCTGGGCGCGCAGTGCGGCTACTGCACGCCGGGGCAGCTGATGGCGGCGAAGGCGCTGCTCCTGGAGAATCCCCGGCCCGGCGAAGCCGAGATCGCCGAGTGGCTGAAGGGCAACATCTGCCGGTGCGGCGCCTATCCGGGCATCGCGGCGGCGATCCTAGAGGCGTCGGGACAGCGAAAATAATGGGTCGAATATTTTCCGCGCTCCTCTGTCTTTTGATTCTTTCCGGCACGGGCGCGGCGGCCGATAAAATAAGGATCTCGGTCACCAACTTCAACATGAGCTTCCTGCCCTCCGGCATCGCGCAGAAGAAAGGTTTTTTCCGGGAGGAAGGGCTGGAAGCGGAAGTGATCCGCATGAACGCCAATGTGGCGATCGCCGCCCTGGCGGGCGGCGACGTCGATTATACGATGGTCTTCGGCTCGGTGGTGCGCGCGGCGCTCCGCGGCCTGCCGGTCAAGGTCGTCGCCAGCTTCATCGACAGCTCGACGCACGCGCTGATCGCCCGCCCGGAATATAAATCCGTCAAGGACCTGAAGGGCAGGACGATGGGCGTGCAGGCTTACGGCGCGACCGACCACCTGGCGGCGGCGATGATGCTGAGACATTTCGGCCTCGATCCGGAGAAGGACTTGAAGACGGTCGCGCTGGGGCCGGCGGCGGCGCGGCTCGCGGCGCTCAAGGAAGGCATCGTCGACGTCGCGGTCATCTCGCCGCCGGCGGACGCCGAGGCGAAGAAGCTCGGCTTCTCGATCCTCGCGCGCGGCTACGAGGTCTTCAACTTCCCGTTCGTCGGCCTCGGGACGCAGGTCAAAAAGATTCAGGAGCGGCCCGACGAGGTCAAGCGGACGATCAAGGCGCTGATCAGGGCGAACCGCTATTTGCGCCAGAACCGCGACGGGGCGGTCCAGGTGCTGGCCGACTGGGGCCGGACCGAGCCCGGGCTCGCGGCCGCCGCCTACGACTCGTCTTATAAAGTTTACAATCTGGACGGCAGCATCCCCGAGGACGGCCTGCGCGCGGTGATCGAACAGGCCCGGCAGGAAGGGAAGATCGCGCGCGAGGTCGCGCTCGGCGACGTTTCCGATATCGCGCTCTTGCGCGAAGCCCAAAGAGAACTAGGAGTGAAGGGACGATGAAGCTCAAACCCATCGTGCGCAATCTGACCCTGTCGTTCGTGGCGCTCCTGCTGCTCGCCGGTTCCGCTCCGGCGGCGGATAAGATCCGCATCTCGATCTCCAGCCTCGACGTGGCCTTTCTCACCGGCGGCGTCGCGTTCAAGCGCGGCTTTTTCAAGGAAGAGGGGCTCGACGTCGAGCTGATCCGCATGAACGCGAACGTCTCCATCACGGCGCTCGCCACCGGCGACATCGACTACACGATGATCTTCGGCTCGGTGGTGCGGGCGGCGGTGCGCGGCCTGCCGGTAAAAGTCGTCGCGAGCTTCCTGGACAGCTCGACGCACACGCTCATCGCCCGGCCCGAATATAAATCGGTCAAGGAGCTGCGCGGAAAAATCCTCGGCGTGAGCTCGTTCGGCGCCACCGCCGACGTGGCGGCGCGGATGATGTTTCAAAAATCGGGCATCGATCCGGAAAAGGACATCAAGATCATCGCGCTGGGCTCGGACCGCGCCCGCTTCAGCGCGCTCAAGGAGGGCATCGTCGACGTGGCGGTGATCTCGCCGCCGGCCGACGTGGAAGGCCGGAAGATGGGCTTCAACGTGGTCGCCCGCGCCTACGAGCTCTTCACCTTTCCCTTCGTCGGCCTGGGCGCGAGCAGCAAGAAGATCAAGGAAAAGCCCGACGAGATCAAGCGCGCGATCAAGGCGCTGATCCGGGCCAACCGCTACATC
>DASWFA010000069.1:0-2084 GCA_036394475.1 Binatia bacterium | reverse complement strand
CGGCGGCGGCGGAGCGCTCCTCCGGACGCACCACGGCCATCGTGTACGATTGCCGGGTCGGCACGTCCATCTGGCTGATGCTGAAGCGCAAGAGCAGCACCGCGACGGCGAGCGGCAGGCTCGGCATCAGGGGCAAAAGAATCAGCAGCAGGTTCGAAGGCAGGTGGGTGAAAACCATCGTCCGGATAAGGCCGAAGCGCGCCGCCAGCCGGGACGCCAGCAACGCGGAGACGCCGGCGCACAGATTCGCCCAGAAGAAAATCGCGCCGAGGGACGCCGGGCTCGCGCCGAAGCGCAGGTAGAACCAGTAAACGGCGAAGCTCTGCACGACGAAGCCGCCGGAAAAAGAATCGAGGGCGAAAAGGCCGGAGAGCTTGAGGACGACGTTGCGCGAGGCGCCGACGCCGAGAAAAGATTTCATGCCCGCCGGCGCTCCCGCTCCGGCTTCGGGCGCAGGGACTTCCACGGCGGACGACACGCGGGCGAAAAAGAAGGCCAAGAGGACGCCGAGAGCGGTGTAGAGCAGGACGACGGCGCGGTAGCTTTCGACCGGGGTCGCTGCGGCGCTCTTCTGCAGCGCGCCGGTGAGCGCCCCGCCGCCGAGCGAGCCGAGCGCGGTCGCGAGCGAGCCGGCCAGCGCGTACCAGGCGAACACTTCCGTCCTCGCCCGCTGCGGGACGATCTCGGACAGCGCGGCCTGCTCGATCGGCAGGAACGGCCCGACCTCGTGGCCGCTCGGGCTGACGACGCCGATCGTGCCCGCGAGGAGCAGAAACCAGAGATTGCTGGTGGCGGCGAAGGCGAGGCCGGCGGCGGCCATCAGAGCGGCGCCGATGACGAGCATGCGCCGCCGCCCGAAGCGATCGGCCCGCGTCGTCAAGTAGAGCGAGACGGCGGTATCGCCGAGCAGCGTCAGGGTAAAAAGCGCGCCGGTTTGGGCCTCGCTCAGCCCCAGGCCGGTGAGATAGAACACCAGAACCAGAGACAGCGAGCCGTAGGCGAACAGGCGCGTGAAGCGCGTGAGGAACAAAAGCCGGCCGTCGGAGGTGAGAAATTCGAGCCCGCTGGATTTTAAGAGGATATTCAGGATCGTTATCCTGCCGGCGGCTCAGAGACCTTCAACAGCCGTCCCTCTCATATTACTGGTTTCTCGCCCGCTCGCGGTGCAGGCGCGAAACGGTCTCCCAGTCGATGTTGCCCATGAAGGCGTCGACGTAAGCCGCCGGCTTGGCGCCGTAGTCCATGTGGTAGGAGTGCTCGTACATGTCCAGCGCGAGAATGGGCGTGGCCCCGGCCAGACAACAGGTGTGGTCCGCCGCCCACTGATTGATTAGTCTATTGTCCCGGTGCGAGTAAGTCAGCAAAACCCAACCCGAGCCGCCGCCGAGCGCTCTCCCCATCGCGGCAAACTGAGCCTGCCATTTTTCCATGGTCCCGAAATCCCGAGCCAGCGCGGCGCGCAGATCTTTGTCTGGCTCGCCTTCGGCTCCGAGGCAGTCGAAGTAAAGCTCGTGCAGGATCATGGAATTGCTCGCGATCAGCTCCTCGCGCTTCAGACCGTTGATTATAAAGACGGGCGCGGCGGCGAAATCGAGCGACTCCAGCTGCGCTGTGACGGCATTCAATCGCTTCACCGCCGCGCCGTAGTTGTTTTCGTAGTGGCTCACGATCAGTTTTTCCGAGAGCCCTTTCAGTTTTGCCGGATTGCAGGAAAGCGCTTTCATTGCGTAGGCCATGGCATCCTCCTGAAAACTATTCGAGCGGGGACGATATCTCGCTTAAGCCCCCAGGCCCGCCAGCGAAAACCAGTAGCTTCGCAGCAGCCCGAAAACCGCGCCGGCGATCATCAGCTTGAGCGCGCTCAACCGCCATGCCAGCAGGGCGATCACGGTCGCGGTCATCAGGGCGGCGGCGAAGGGATCGGGCAGCGCGTGCGGCGCCATTTGCGCCAGCGAGACGGCGATCACGCCGATCAGCGCCGGTCCGATGCCTTGCAGCGCCGCTTTGGTCCACACGAGCGTCCGCACGCGGTCGTACACGGGCATCAGCGCCAGCATCATGACGAACGCCGGCGAGAAGATCGC
>DASWFA010000068.1:0-4292 GCA_036394475.1 Binatia bacterium | reverse complement strand
CCAACCATTATAAGCCGCCGCCGCCGATCCCCAACGTTCATTCGCACGTGCAGTGGCGCACCGGCGACTCCGCGCAGGGCCTGGCCGAGTCGGACTCGGTCTTCGAGCAGACTTATTCCACCCAGCGGACCCATCAGGGCTATCTCGAGCCCCATGCGTGCGTCGTGCAGATCGACGCGCAGGGACGGATCGTCGTCTGGTCTTCGAATAAAGTTCCCTTCCCCACGCGCCGGTATCTCGCCCACGCGATCGGCGTGGACGAAAAAAATATCATCATCGAGCTGAGCTCGGTCGGCGGCGATTTCGGCGGCAAGGGCGCGCTCATGGACGTCCCGCTGTGCTACTTCCTCGCCAAGGCGACCGGACGGCCGGTCAAGATGATCATGACCTATGCCGAGGAGCTGATGGCGGCCAGTCCGCGCCATCCCTCGACCGTGACCATCAAGACCGGGGTCAAGGCCGACGGGAGGATCTGGGCGCGGGAGGTGCGGGCGGTTTTCAACAGCGGCGCCTACGGCGGCTTCAAGCCCAACGTGATCGTCAATCTGCCCGGCGCGCGCCAGGGCGGCGGCGCCTACCGCATCCCTCACGTCGCGATCGACGCCTATTCGGTCTACACCAACTGCGTTCCGTGCGGCCACGTCCGGGGGCCGGGCGAGGCCCAGGTGGTCTTCGCGGTCGAGTCGCACATGGATTACGTCGCGCGCGCAATCGGCCGGGACCCCTACGAGTTCCGGAAGATCAATATCCTCGGCGCGGGCGACTCCGTCGGCGAGTCGCGACTGGACAACGACAAGGGCGCGGAGCTTCTGGCGAAGCTCCGGCTCAGGCTCGGCGCGAACGGCGCCAAGCGCGGGCGCACGGTCACGGGCAAGGGGATGGCGATCGCCGTTAAAGAGGCGCACCACGGGGAGGCCGTCGCGGAAGTGGGACTGGACGACGCCGGCGCGGTCTACGTCCTCACGACGGTGCCGGATACGGGCACGGGGGCGCATACGATTTTTCGCCAGATCGTGGGCGAGGCGCTCGACCTTCCCGCCGGCGCCGTCAAGGTCGTCGTGGGCAATACCGACACCTTCGCCAACGACGTCGCAGTCGGCGGCAGCCGCGTGACCTATCTCTCCGGTCAGGCGGTGTACGCCGGAGCGCTCAGTCTTCGCAAGAAGCTGACCGATTTGAGCGCGGCGCACCTCGGCTGCCCGCCGGCCGCGATCAAAATTTCCCGGGGCGCCGTCTCAGCCCCGAGACAAAAGAAGCTGACGTTCTCCGATCTCGCGCGTCTGGGCCGGCTGCGGGGCGCCGGCCTCAAAGCCGCCGCCAGCTTCAAGACGCCGCCCGGGAGCGGCGGGGTTTCCTTCTACGGCCAGGGGGCCGAGGTCGAAGTGGACCGGGAGACCGGACAGGTGCGGATCCTCAGGATCGTGTCCGCGCACGACGTCGCCACCATCATCAACCCGGTGCTGCATCAGGGACAGATCGAAGGCGGCATGATTCAGGGCCTCGGTTTTTCTCTCATGGAGAACCTGGCGGACGAAGACGGGAAAATCGTCCCCGCCAGCCTGGGCGACTACAAGATGCCCAACATCCGGGACGTTCCCCCGCACGAGACTATTTTCGTCAAAGACGCCCGGGGGCCGGCGCCCTATCAGAGCAAAGCGATCGGCGAGCACAGCACGAGCCCCACGGCGGCCGCCATCGCCAACGCCATCTACGACGCGACGGGGATACAAATGCAGGAGACGCCGATGACGGCGGAAAGCGTTTACCGGGCGCTCGGAAAAAATCCCGACGGGCGCGCCGGTTGAATTTTTTACCGCGCCTTCCCGTGCTCCAACCGGCGTCTTGACACGGGCGGCCCTACCCTTATAGACAGAAAGTTTGGTGACCGATGGAAGCGCAACTGGCAAAAAGAATCGTCGGCGGGCTGAAAGACGCCGGCATCAGCTTCGTCTCGTATCTCCCCGAGACGCGATTGAGCGAGATCGTGCCGCTTCTCCGCGCCGACCCTTCTTTCATGGTCGTCCCCGTGGCCAACGAATCGGAGGCGGTCTCCATCTCCGCGGGCGCCGCGCTCGGCGGCAGGCCGGCGGCGGTCTACATGGAAGGCAGCGGCGTCTACGTCGGCTCGTTCAACCTGCTCTGTCTCGGCCGGCGGCTCGGGGTGCCGATGCTGCTGATCGTCGCCCACTACGGCAGCGTGCTCGACGCGCGCAACAGCTTTGTTTACGCGATGCCCGGCATCCACCTCATCCCGATTTTAAAATCGCTCGATATCCAGCACGAGATCTTTACCGACGGCGACAATCTCGAGGCCAAGATCAAGGGGTGCGCGAAGATGATGCACGCGATCAAGCAGCCGGTGGCGCTGCTCTTCTCGGGGGAATTTACCGTATGAACCGCTACGATTGCTTCGAGTTTCTGGCGCCTTCGATCACCGACCAGCTGGTCCTCGGCTCGCTGAGCGGCCAGCGGGTCGAATGGGGGCATCTGTCGCGCCACCCGGGGAACCTCCTGATCGCGACCATGGGCGCCGCGCTGGGAATGGGCATCGGGCTGGCGCTGGTCTTGCCGCACCGGAAGGTCATCGTGCTCGAGTCGGACGGCAGCACTCTGCTGGCGCTGTACAATCTCCCGACGCTCGGCAACTTGAACGTCCCCAACCTTTCTGTTTTCGTCTTCGATAACGAGGTTTACAGCGGCACGCGCATCAGCGAGCCCAGCGCGACCGCCGGCAAGACCGATCTGGCGGCGGTGGCGCGGAGCTGCGGCATCGCCGGGGCGACGACCGTGCGCGATCTGGAGTCGTACAAGCGCGAGGCGACCAAGGCGCTCGCCGAAAACGTGCTCAGCTTCATCGTCTGCAAGGTGGAGAAAACCGTCGGCCACCGGCAGATCCAGCGCCCCTCGGAGGACCTCTGGGAGCACAAGTACAAGTTCGTCAGGTATCTCGAAGAGACCGAAGGCAAGCCTATTTTTCTGAGCCGCGGCTGAGCCGCCGCGCCAATTCACTTGGAGGTGTTCCATGGCCGAACGCGTTTGGGATCGTTTCTTGACCGAGCAGGACAAGGCGACATTGGGAATCAAGCAGCCGCGAGCGATCGGCTTCGGCGAGCGGCCCGCGCTGCTGCTGATCGACCTGTACCGCTGGGTCTTCGGCGACAAGCCGGAGCCCGTGGTGGAGGCGATGAAGACCTGGCCCGGGAGCTGCGGGCTCGCGGGCTGGAACGCGCTGCCGCATATTCAAAAGCTGCTGGCCAAGGCGCGCCAGGTGGGAATTCCGGTCATCCATATCACCGGCCTGGACGGCGTCAACGTCGAGCCGTGGGCGGTCCGCCGCGACGGCACCAAACGCGCGAACATGAGCCAGGAACAGCTCGAGCGCATGCGCCGCAGGTTCGACATCGTCGACGAAGTCACGCCGATTCCAGGCGAGACCGTGTTGAAGAAAACTTCGCCGAGCGCGTTCTGGGGCACGCCGCTGATCGGCCATCTCAATTTCATGGGCGTCGATACGATCATCACGTGCGGCGAGAGCACCAGCGGCTGCGTGCGCGCGAGCGTCGTCGAAGGGACCACCCACAGGCTGCGCATGATCGTGGCCGAGGAGTGCGTCTTCGACCGGCACGAGGCGTGCCATGCCATGAACCTGTTCGATATGAACCAGAAGTACGCCGACGTGCTGCCGTCGGAGGAGATCTTCAAATACCTCGACGCCTGGCGCGCGGAAAAAGCCGATCGCGGCTACGCCAACAACAGCATCGAAATCCTCAAGGACCTGGCCCTCGGGGAAGACTTCAAGGGCAACCGGTAAAGC
The DNA here is from genome assembly GCA_036394475.1 of Binatia bacterium. GTDB lineage: Bacteria > Desulfobacterota > Binatia > UBA9968 > UBA9968 > JAJPJQ01. The sequence goes on along the minus strand of DASWFA010000068.1, from coordinate 478 downwards.
TCCGTCCGTCCCTGCCGCCGCTGCGGGTTTCTGAAGGTTCGACATCGGCGGCTTGATCCCGTCGCCGGGAACGTTCCCGGCCGTGATCGAGTCGCCGGTTTCTTTTCACCGGTAGGTAAGCTCCCGTCTGAATCCGTTCCCTAAAATTTTATAAAGAAATCGCGTCCGTGATCGTACCGAACGCGGCGCCGTTGATTGCGGCGGCTCCGGCGCTTAATATGGATAAAAAAAGGCGGCGGAAAGGGGTTCGAGCTCGTTTTACCTGCGGGCGGAAGGAAGGAGCGGGCGAGCTTGTCATGTCGCGTGGCGATAGCGCGGGTGATCTTCAGGCGACCGATCCTGCGCTCGATGCGGTTGCGCTCGCGATACAGGAAAAACAGCCGAATGAGGTGCAGACAATATGAAAAAGAGCGCAAGGACCAGGGGCGAATCCCCTTCTCGGCTGATCGACGCGAGGATCAAGGAACTGGACGACTGG
>DASWFA010000067.1:0-3133 GCA_036394475.1 Binatia bacterium | reverse complement strand
GCCGTACTTGATGACTTCGGCGAGGCCCGCGATGAGCTCCCGCCGCGGCAGCGAACGGAGCGCGGCGACGTCGATCAGCACCAGCCGCGGCTGGTGGAACGCGCCGATCAGATTTTTTCCCGCCCGGTGATTCACGCCGGTCTTGCCGCCGACGCTGGAATCGACCTGGGCGAGCAGCGTCGTGGGGATCTGCACGCAGGGAACGCCGCGGAGATAGCTGGCGGCGGCAAAGCCGGTGATGTCGCCGACGACCCCGCCGCCCAGCGCGACGAGCGCCGAGCCGCGCTCGAACCGCTCCGCGACGAGCCGGTCGTAGACGGCCGAAACCGAGTCGAGATTTTTGTGCTCCTCGCCCGCCGGCAGGAGCACGACGGCGACTTCGAACCCCGCGGCGCCGAGCGAGGCTTCCACCGCCGGCAGATAGAGCGCGGCCACGTTGCGGTCGGTGACGATCGCGGCCTTTTTTTCCAGTCCGGCCCGGCGCATCAGGGCGCCGGCCTGGGAGAGGTTGTTCTCGCCCACGTGGATCGGGTACGAGCGGTCGCCGAGGTTGACGGTGAGCGCATCCATGGTCCGGCTCAAGACTGAACGACTTTCATGATTTTTTCCACCACCTCGTCGACCGAGGCGTCGTCGGTGGCGATCGCCGCGTGCGCTTGGGTGTAGCTCGCCTCGCGGAGCGCCAGGAGCTCCCGGACGCGTCCGTCCCTGTCGGCGACGTCGATGAGCGGGCGCTGTTTGCCGCCGCCCGCCCGTTGAAGGATCGTTTCCGGCCTCGCCGTGAGGCAAACGAGCAGGCTCTTCTCTCTCAGCAGGGACAGGTTCTCGGGGTCCAGCACCGCCCCGCCGCCGGTCGCGACCACCTGGCCCTCTTGACGGAGAATCTCGCCGAGCTTTTGCTTTTCCAATTCGCGAAAGCGCGCTTCTCCCCGCTGCTGGAAGATCTCCCGGACTTTCATCCCCGCCGCCGCCTCGACCGCCCGGTCGAGATCGACGAATCGCCAGCCCAGCCGCGCGGCGAGCCGCCGCCCCACCGCGGTCTTTCCGACCGCCATGAATCCGGTAAGCGAGATGTTTTTATGGCCCTCTGGAAGCACGAGAATCAGAACCGCTTGATCTGCTCCAGGTAGCTTTCGTAATTGCGCGTGATCTCGGGGAGCGAGTCGCCGCCGAATTTTTCCAGGAAGGCGGCCGCCAGCTCGAAGGCCACCACCGACTCCCCGACCACGGCCGCCGCCGGGGCGGCGCAGACGTCCGAGCGCTCCACGGAGGCGTCCGCGGGCGCTTTCGACCTCATGTCGACGGACTGGAGCGGGCTCATCAACGTGGAGATCGGCTTCATGGCGACGCGCGCGACCAGAGGCGCGCCGTTCGACATGCCCCCCTCGGTGCCGCCGGAGTTGTTGCTGCCGCGGTAAAAGCCCGTCGGCACGATCCGGGGCGTTCCTTCGGCCACCATCTTGTGCGGGTCGAAAAAGATCTCGTCGTGCACCGCCGAGCCGCGGCGGCGGGCCATCTCGAAGCCGAGCCCGATCTCCACCCCCTTCATCGCCTGGATGCTCATGAGCGCCCGGGCCAGCCGGCCGTCGAGCTTCGAGTCCCACTGCGCATGGCTGCCGAGCCCCGGCGGCAGCCCGAGCGCCACCACCTCGAAGACGCCGCCCAGCGTGTCGCCTTTTTTCTTGCAGTCTTCGATCAGCTCGATCATCCGCCCCTCGGCGCGTTGGTCGGCGACCCGGACCGGCGACTCTTCGGCGCGGGCGTAGACCTCGTCATAGGTCATGCCGCCGCTGTCGGCCTCGATACCCCCGAGCGAGCGGAGATAGCCCATGATCCTGATCCCGAACGGGGCCAGGAGCTGCTTGCAAAAAGAGCCGACCGCGGTGCGCGTGACGGTGTCGCGCGCGCTGGCGCGCTCGAGAATATTGCGGATGTCGGACTGATGATATTTGAGAACGCCGGTGAGATCGGCATGGCCGGGACGGGGCTTGGTCACCGCGATCGCCTCGTCGCGGTCCGCGGGCGCCGCCGACATTTTTTTGGTCCAGTTTTTCCAGTCGCGGTTTTCGATCCCCAGGGCGACCGGCGAGCCGAGCGTCTCGCCCCAGCGAATGCCGGAGCGGAACGAAGCCTCGTCCTTCTCGATCAGCATCCTGCCGCCGCGGCCGTAGCCCTGCTGGCGGCGCCACAGGTCGTGGTTGATCTTGGCGATTTCGATCGGGAATCCCGCGGGCACGCCGTCGATGATCGCAGTGAGGCATGGGCCGTGCGACTCCCCCGCGGTAAAATAGCGCAGCATGGGGATTATATTACTCTATTCCGGCGGGGCTCTCAAATCGGCGGAATTCCGGGGCGGATGGAACCCTTAAAACCCTTCCCGCCCGCGGGGCGCGGTGCGGATCATCCTCCGCCCTGGGTTTGGCTCAGCCGGTCGCGCCAGAGCTGATCGGCCGAAGGAAGGTTTTCCGAGCCGGCGGCGATGACCCGCGGCGTGATGAACACGATCAGCTCCTCGTAATCCTTGTTCCAGCTCCGGTTTTTAAACAGCCAGCCGAAAACCGGAATGTCTTTCAGCCAGGGGATTCCGGACTCGTTGGTTTTTTTCGTGTCTTTCAAGATGCCGCCGATCACGATCGTCTCGCCGTCGCGCACCAGGACGTTGGAGATCGCCTCGCGCGTGAGCTCGTCGAACGGGATCACGGGACTGCCGCTGCCCACGCCGACGGTCGGCGAGTCGGCGATGGAGCTCGACTTGACGCTGATGTTCATGAGCACGAAGCCGTCGCTCGACACCTGCGGCGTGACGGTGAGGATGACGCCGACCGGGATACGCTCGGTGGCCGCCGCCGCGCCCGCCGCCGCGCCGGTGCCGCTGGCGATGTTGGTGGACGTGGGCAGCGTAATCCTGAGCACCCTGAGGCTCTGGATCGTCGAGGCGACGTTGTTGAGCGTCACGACCGACGGCCGGGAGATGATTTTAATGTCGCCGTTTTTTTCCGCCGCCGAGATTTCCAGGTTTAAATTCGCCAGCGCGCCCCACTTGTTTTGGAAAATCTTGACGAAGGCGTCGCCGCCGGCCGGCGAGCCCGCGGGGAACGAGCTGCTGATCTCGGCGGAGCGCGAGAACGAGAGC
>DASWFA010000066.1:0-5368 GCA_036394475.1 Binatia bacterium | reverse complement strand
GTCCGCTTGCATCTTTAAATTTCCGCCATACGAAAACCGCGTCCCCGGACCAGGTTCTTAAAACAACCTTCTCGCCAGGCCCGCAAAACAATTTGCGAACCCGACCGTCTTTATACTTGTAAGCCGAGTAGTGCCGCTCATATAAGGCCAAGCAATCGGCATCGCCATCTTTTGTCAGCCACCATAAAGGTGGAATCATCTGTATAATTTTCCCTAAAAATAAGCCGCCGCCGGATCCTTTTTGCTTTCGTCGCGCGCGGTGGTGTTGACTCGCGACCGGGAAGAGGGCGTGAGCCCGAACTCGACCATGAGAGCCCTGAAGCGCTTCGATGCGTCGGAGTGCTGAATCACCAGCGGGCTGCTCACCGTCCGTTCGTTTCCGTTCTTATCCGTGACCGTCTGCGTATATCCTTCTTTGTCGATGCGGCCGCGGAGGTAGACGACCTCGGCATAAGTCTCGGCGAGCTCCTCGAGCGCCCAGGCATCGGCCAAGGTGAGCACGCCCATCTGCTCGAGCTTCGCAGCCAACAGCCCCCAAGCCACTGATGCCTCCTTGCTCAGGTGCTCCGGCGGCGTCGGTATTCCGTGCGGCGGCTTCGGCTCGCGCCGGTTGCGCGCACGCTTCCCCGGATTCCCGTTCACCAGGTGCAGATGCGTCGGCTTTGGCTTTCTTCCCTTCATCGCCTTACTTTTTCCCTATGACCATTGACATTTAGATAACTATTTCCTGAAATTTACCCCCGAGTTCCAATTTCGCGGCTTTGCGCGCTTCATGGAGCGAACGGTCTGGGAGGGGGACGGTCCAGAGATTTGACCCGCCCCTCCCCTAGGCGCGAAGAGGTGCAACGGTTGCACTTTCATACCTTTTTGCCCCCTGTTTTACGGGCCTTGATGGGTATGCAGTCGGAGCCGGAGACTTGCCTGATTGCTGAGTTATCTGAGGGTATTAGATCGCTTAGCTGAGCCTCGTTGGCTTGAGTAGATGAAGGGTTCGATTCCCGTTGGGACCACCAATTCATACAGTGTAAAGAACTCCTCTTTTCGGGGGCTTCCGCCTCCGATGGGAGGACTTTTTTGTGTTTTGGCTTTTTTTAAATATCCATCAACCTTAGGATTCATGCTGAGGTACGAGTTAGGGGCAAGACAATCACATTGGTTTACAGGCTGCCTCTTGCTGCATTGACGCCCGGACGGCAAAGAGCATACATCCTTGTATTTTTCTGCGCCCAAACAAGCCAAAACTCGGGAATCGAGGGTTGAAAAATGTATGCGGCGACTAGCACATTCGATGAGAAAATAAATTAATCAAACTTTAAGATATTACGATTTTGAGAGCTTACCCGAACAGGGCGAAGAAATCCTATCTCCGAGACGACTCCGCTACCGGGATAATTCACCGGCGTTCGCGGCGCCCGACCCTTCCCCGGAGATTTTGACCGAGAGCACCTCTTTCAGCCGGCGGCCGAGCTGATCCTGCGGCGCGAGCTGGAGGAGCTTGTCCAGCTCCCGCACGGCTTCGGCGCGGCGACCGGAAAAGCCGTATTGGAATCCGAGCTCGAAGCGCAGCGCGGGATCGTCCGGATTTTCCCTGACCGCCTTCTCCAATCCTTTGAGCTGCTCCTTGTAATCCTGCGGCCGCGCGTACAGCCGGGTCGCGGCGCGGAACTCCGCCGGCCATTTTTCCTCCGGCAGCAGCATCAGCGCCTGCTGCGTCGCGCCGGCGGCCTCGTCGTACTCGCCGGACGCGAAAAGCGCCTGCGACAGGCGCAAGAGCAGCGCGCCGTTGTTCGGCTCGTCCACGATCGCGTGCCGCCAGGCGCGGGTCGCGGCCTTGTAATCGCCGGCCCTGAAGGCTTCTTCGCCCTGGCGGGGGAAGGCGTACGCCTCGGCGCCCGAATTGGCCGCCGCCAGTTCGTCCGGCGGCGCTTCGGCGAGCGGAGCCGGATACGGCGCGCCGCCGTAAACCGGCGCCCAGACGTAGGCCGGCGGCCCTGCGTAGAGCGCGGGCGCGACGTAATAATAGCAGAAAGGGCTATAGGCGAAGTAAGGCCAGAACGGGTCATAGAAGACGAAAAAAAGGCGCCGGTGGCGATGGCGCGCGTCGCGCGAGTCCCGCCAGGCGATTCTGGAACGATGGGAGATTCCCCTCATGCCGCCGACTCCGGAAGCGAGCGCGCGCGGCGCGGGCGCGCCCGGTCTTCCGATAGCTCCGCGGTTGGCGGCCGGGCCGCGCGCCGGCGGAGCCGGCGTTCTCGCGGCCGTCCCCGGGGCCGTTCTCGCCGCGGAGCGCGCGCCGGAAAAAGCGGCGGACGGCCTGAACGACCCGAACTGGCCGGCCGGCGCTCGTCTGAACGGGGCCGGCGGCGGCATGCGGCCGCTCGGAGGATTCGTGCGGAAAACCGGCGCGGGGCTTTGCTGCGGCATGCGGGCGGGCGCGGTCGAAGGGCTCGGGGAAGGAGCGCCGGTTCTGCCGCCGCCGGCGGCGGGCAGGCCCGGCCGGGGAACGATCGACAGGGCGATCGTCAGGATTATTACAGCTTCCGGGTAACGCATGGAACCTGCAACCTCCGCCGGCGGCGATGATCAAGGTGCGCGGCTAATTAAAATTATGGTGCCGCCCGGTCGTAATTGCAAGCAGCGGGCTCGAATCGTCCGTCCGTGCCGCGTCTTTTTTAACGCCGGCCGGCCGGCGCCAGCCTGGCTCGCTCCGTATAATCGTCGGCGACTCTTTGAGGCAGGAGCCCGTCTTTGACCAGACGCGCGGCCGCGGCGCTCACGCACTTCATATAGGCCGCCTCCCCGAACGTCTCACCGGATTTCAACAAGCCGAGTCTTTGCCACGCCTCGGTCAGCGTTTCCCGCTTGTCGCGAACGCCGTTGCCGTTCATGTCGACCCATTCGCCGCGGGAGTCGAGGGGCTCCGGGTTGACGCCGTCGAACCGGGCCAGTGCGGTCTCCTGGCCTCCCCTTCTCCCCGGATCGACGCCGAGCGGAAAAACGTGGTAGACGCCCAGCGGGCACGCGACTTCCGGCAACGCGACGGCGCTATTTTCGCCCTTTCCATTCTTGGCACCGCCCAGGTCGGGCGCGTCGCTTTTGTCGGGCGTGGGAGCGATGCCTTTCTCCACCCAGCTATCCAGCCGATCGATCAGCGAATCGTACAACCCCGTTAGATCGAGGGTCTGAAAAACGAGATCGGCCCGCGAGACCTGGCCCGCGTCGAAGTGGCTCACGCCGCGAATCTCGTACATGCGGTGCTCTCCTCCCAGCCCCTTCGCGCTCAAGATGCGGGCGTTCTCCCGCTTGTTTTGCAGGTAATCTCCGGTTTCGCCCGCGTAGAGCGCGTGGCTCACATCGATCTGCCTGGCGAACCGCTTCCGGTCCTCGTCCGTGGTGAAAAGCGTATCTTTATCGTCGACGATGAGCTTCGGCAGCCACATCCCGCCGCCGGCGTCGTCCAACAAAAATCCGTCGAACAGCCGCTTGCCTTGATTGTCTACATTCGCCCCCGGCTGGTAATTGATCAGCCGTCCGAGAAACCCTCCCGCCGAGTGGCCGTAGAAGTAAATTCGTTTGGGCCTGTACCCGAGATGCCTGGAAATAAGATTTTGCGCCAACTGGGTCCACCCCGTTATCAGACCGGCGTGAGAGCTGAGATTATTTTTGAACGTCGCGCCGTCTTCGAGCGCGACCGTAACGTCCCCCCTGGCTCGATCGGCGGAGCGCATCGTGTGCGCGACGGCGTAACCTTTGTCGATCATGAGCGTCACGTAGCGGTTGATGTTCTGCCGCGGGTTGTATTTCGCCTTCGGATCGCGCGGCACCAGCGCCCCCACGTCGCCGTAAGAGCCCGCGCCGTGGGCGGTGATGAAGAGCTTGCCGTTCCAGTGACGGGCGTCTTCCGGATAGAGAATCGTCATGCCGTGGCCGGTCGACGCCTCATAGCGGGCGACGCCCCGCGCCCTGGGGCCGGCGAGGCCCGACTGCGTAAAGACGAAATCCGGACCGTCGGTAAAGTAATTCGCCCGCTGGCCCTTTTCCGTCGACGCCCAGCCTTCGACGGTCCCCGTCAGGCGCATCTCGACCCGGCGAAACTTTTCCCCTTTGATGTTGAAGACCGTTTCCTCGGAGACGATCAGGCATTGCTCGACGCCGACGCTCTGTCCCATGACCTTCTTGAGCGGCGGCGCGAGCTCATTGCAAGAGACGGCGCCTTTGAATTTCGCCGAAGCCTTGGGCTTCTCTTGCGCGAATCCCGCGCCGTTGAAAATGAAAACAGCCGCCAAAGTCGTCAGTACAGCCGGCATGAACATGAAACGGCCCCCTTTCCCCCGGCGGCAAGCCTAGGTCTCTCAAGCCGAAGTTGTCAAGCAGCTTTGTCCGGTAACGGACAATGCAACCAAGGATTTTTTTGTCGCCGCACGCTCCAGGGTCTAGGCAGCTTTCCGGAGGCGTGCCATACCTAAAGTAGGAAGTCCCGAAGGGAGGATACCATGAAAGGCAAAGCGATAGGCCGCGCGGTCGTCGCCGCGGCGCTTTTTTTAATTTCTTCCGCCTGCGCGGTCCCGGAAGGCGCGGGATACGCCCGCGTCGAATCGTACTTCTACTACCCGGACGAGGAGGTCTACTTCTATCCCGCCGCGCGGGAATACTTCTGGATCGAGGGCGGCGAGTGGAGACACGGCCCCCGCGCGCCCGCGCGATTCGTCCTCAAAGACCGCGAGAAGGTGAGACTCGACATGGACCATCCGCCGCATACCGAGCACGCAAGAATCAAACAGGTGTATCGGCCGAGAAAAGAAGTGCTGAAGGAGAACATCAGAGAGCGGGGATAACCCGGAAGATAAAACGCGGCTGCCGGGGCTCGCCAAACACGGGTGGGATAAAAAAATCGCCGCGCCCCTCTTTTTATCTGCTTACGCCGTGCCATATTGAAGCAAGACGTAATTTGCCGAATTAAAGGAGGATGCATGAACGTAAGAGCGGTAGGTTTCGCCGTCGTCGCGGCGGCGCTTTTATCATTGACTTCCGCCTGCGTGGTCTCGGACAGGCCCGGCTACGGCCGAACGGAAGCGTACTATTACTATCCGGACCAGGAAGTCTATTATTATCCCAGGGTTCAAAGGTACTACTGGAGCGAGCGCGGCGAGTGGAGAAATGGACGCGAGCCGCCCTCGCGATTCGTTCTTAGAGACCGCGAGAGGGTGAGAATCGACATGGACCATGAGCCGCATACCGACCATGCGAGAATCAGACAGTCTTACCCGCCGGGCCGCTATGAAGGACAGGAGCGCAGGGAGGAGAGAAAAGAAGAGCGGAGAGAAGATCGAGGAGAGGACCGGCGCGGCTACTGAGCAGCCACAACCCC
>DASWFA010000065.1:0-16228 GCA_036394475.1 Binatia bacterium | reverse complement strand
CGGCTATCGGGACTTCGCGCGCCAGCATCGCCTGGACGATTTTGGAGCTGCCGGAAATATAGATCAGCGTCACGTCGAGGCCGTATTTGTCGAACAGGCCGGCGTCCTTGGTCACCCACAGGACGCCCATCGAGCCGACCGTCGTGGGATAGGCGACCCGGAGCCGGGTTTGCGCGCGGACGGCCGGCGTAAAGAAAAAGAGGGTTAAAAAAACGAGCGCTATCGGCCGGGCGCGCCTCATGGCGTCGGCTCGCCCCAGCTGTAGAGGCCGACGATGACGCCGTCCGGTGCCTTGATCGCCGCGCGGGTCCGGCGCTTGACCGGCGAATCCTCCGGCACGCCCGGCGCTTCCGACCTGACCGGCTCGGCCAGGATCTCGACGCCGGCCTTTCTCAGGCGCGCCGTCTCTTCGGCGACGTTCCCCACGGTCAGCGCGATTTCCCTGAGGCCCAGCTTGTAATCGTAGTCGGCCTCGCCGGGCGGCGGCGTGGCCAGAGTGTACAGCTCGAGCTTGGCTTCCGACGCGGGAAAGCGGAGATAGGCCATCTCGCGGTGATAGGTCGTCTTGGGTTTGTAGCGCGCCAGGAGCGAGAAACCCAGGAGCGAAGTGTAAAACTCGATCGCCCGGTCCATATCCGAAGCGACGATGCCGACGTGGTCGATGCCTTGAATCATGATTTCATCCGCCTTTGTTTTGTCCTGCAGCGCTTTCCCGTCCGTCCCGCACGTTTTCCGAGCCGCAGCGGGGGCAGACGAGCGGCTCGATCGATTTTAATATCGACCAGCCGCACTCCGCGCACGCCGCGACCTCCTCGCCCAGCATGCCGCGCACCATCGGGCCGCAGCGCTGGGCGCCGCACGGCCCCGTGCCGGCGCCGGTCCTGCGCCGCACTTTCTCGAAGCTGTCGGCGCCGCCTTGAATCGCCTTGACGATGATGCCCCTGCGGATTTTATTGCACAGGCAGATCGGGCGGTAGGCGTCGATCACCGCCCGCTCCCGCGCCTTGATGATTTCTTCCGAATCGCTCGAGCCCATTAAATTACAGCTTCACCCCGACGACCAGGGACGAAGTGAGCGGCGCGGGGAGGCGGGTTTCGCGAATCTCCCGGAAGCCGGCCTTTTCGAGCCACCCCTTCGCCTCGGTAAAAGAATAGCATCTTCCCTGCGCCGTTGTGAGCAGCATGAGGAGCGAAAAAACCGCGCCGCTCGCGGGCCCGGTCCGGGAGTCGTCCAGGATGTGATCTTTGATGACGAGGCTGCCGCCTTTTTCCAGAGAGCCGTAGAGTTTCGCCATCAGGCGCTGATTTTCCTCCGGACCTTCGCCGTGGATAATATTGGAGAGAAAGGCGAGCTGGTATCTACCGGGAATCGCGTCGGAGCGGTAATCGCCCGGGACCAGCTTGATGCGGTCGCTTAGATTCGCGGCGCGGACGAATCCTTCCGTCACTTTCAATGTCGCCGGCAGGTCGAAGATCGCGGCGCGAAGAGAAACATGCTTGCGGCAAAAAGCGATCGGGTAGGTCGCCGGGCCGGAGCCGACGTCGAGCAGCTCGCTGACTTCGCTCAGGTCGAGCCGGTCGTCGAGGTATCTTAGGACCGCTTCGGCGTCGCCGCGCGCCCGCACCAGCGAGTCCATCGCCCCGATAAAGCGCTCGGTCTCCGCTTTATCGCCCTGATACACATCGGGCGGCCGCGCCGGCTTCCCGGTGCGGAGGGCTGCTTCCAGCCCGCCCCAGCACTCCCAGAGCGACGCGTCGAAGCGAATCATCCCGCCGAGATATTTCGGCGCGCTTTTCAGCAGGTAGGCGGCGGAGGTTTCGGTCAGGGAATAAAAGGAACCTTTTTTCGCCATGAGGCCGATGGCTACGAGGGCGTCGAGCAAGAGCTCCGTCGCGCGCGGGTCGCAGTGAATCGTGCGGGCGACGTCCTCAGCGTCTTTGGAATCTTCCAGCGCGTCGAATAATCCAATCTCCACCGCCGCCTGGATCGCCCGCGCCTCCGCGTAGCCGCCGGCCAGGCCGATTAGTTGAGAAAAATCCATATCCCGTCCAGTTTCAGGTTTCGAGTTTCAAGTTCTCGGTTTAGGAGGCGCCTCTTACCTTGAAACTTGAAACTATAAACTTGAAACTCTATTTACAACCGCTCGATAATCTTGTAACTGCGGCTTTTCGGCTTGAGCGGCGCCACGATCCCTTGCTTCACCAGGAGGCGGATCTCGCGATAGGCGGTGTCGCGGTCGACCTCGGCGACGCGCTGGTAGTCCATCGTGGAAAAAGCCTTGCCGTGACAGTAGGCGTAGGCGAGCAGGCGCCTCTGCCGCACGTTGACGGTTCCGGTCCCGAATTGGTTCAGCCAGCGGAGCGTCGCCTCGTCGTAAATCGGCGTGTTGCGGAGCGTCACCGTAAAGACAAAGCCCTCGGTGGAGAACTCCGGCGCCTGCAGGCCGTGGTTTTCCATCTCCTGAAACATGCGCGGAATTCCTTCGCCCATTTCCCGCAGATAGCCCAGGTCCGCGAGCACCCGCACCAGCATCGGGTTGCGCGAGAAGTGCACGCGCTGCTGCTGCCGGAGATGCTCGATGGTGACGGGGGAGGGCGGCAGGCCGGGGCTCCGGACCTCGACGCGGTCGTCGAACATCCAGACTTCCACCGGCGCGCCGGTGAGACTGTAGTCGCGGTGGGCTACGGCGTTCACCAGCGCCTCCTGCCAGGCGAAGATGGGGTATTCGAGGCGCTCGCGAAAAAAAAGGTCGTGCAAAAGCGTGCGCTCGCGGATGTGCTCCTTGACGCGCCCGACTGTCTCGTCGATCAGGCGGCAGAGCGGCGCCTCGAAGCGGATGCGCTTGACCACGTTGAGCGAGCTGCCGTGCTTCCGCTCGGTGCCCTCGTACTTGACGAAGTCGACGCCGCAGCGCGGATGCCAGCGCGCCGGGTCCTTGGCGAACAACAAGAGCGCCGCCATGGTGGCCGCCGGCCGCTCGCGCGAGCCGTCGATCAGGTGGTAGACGTTGGCGAGCACGGTTTTGGGATCTCTCGGGTCCTCGATCTTTTCCGCCAGCGCTTCGACGGCGGGCAAATCCAGATCGTCCAGGCCCGCTTCGAGCACGCTCTGGCGCTCGTAAAAGACGTGCCGTTTGCTTTCCTTCAGGCTCTGGATCTGCTCCGGCGGCAGGGCGGGATTCTCCGCCGCGAGGCGGTAAAACGCCCGACCGCCGGAGATGCGATGCACCTCGGGGCTGGAAGTGACCTCGAATTTCAGCAGGATCAGGTTGCCGAGCTGGGCCCGCCGGCAGGAGGGGCTGAGCGGCGGGCTGAGAAGCGTGTGGGGCGCCTGGATGAGCGCCTGGAGCTCGTCCGGTGAATGGGGGATGCCCGTGACGCTCTTGTCGGGCTCCACGCCGACGAGAAGAACGCCGCCGTCGGCGTTGGCCAGGCCGCCCGCCAGGCGGGCGACGTCGCGGGCCAGATCTTCGCCGGGTTTTTTCTGGGAGGAGCTTTTTTTATATTCGTAGGCGCTTAAGAATTCGAGGAACTGGCCGCGTTCCTGCCGGAGCAGAAGGCCGATCTCTTCTCCGTCCATTCGTAACTCGAGAGTTAGCTTTCCCCGTTCAAACGAACGATCTCCAGAACCATCTCGGCCGAGAGATAGAGATCCTTTAAATCGAGCCACTCCTTGACGGTGTGGATCTCGCGCATCCCCGTCGACAGGTTCGCCACTTCCAGCCCTTTTTTATTGAAGACGTTGGCGTCGCAGCCGCCGCCGGTCGCTTCGGTCCGGATGTCCACGCCGAGGTTTTTTCCCGCCGCGCGGACGAGCCGGACCAGCGGAGAGTCGTCGGCGACGTTCAGCCGGTCGTAGTCCCGCTCGACCCGGGCCTCCACGCGGGCGCGGAAAACCTGCCCGTCGAGCGTCAGGCTGTGGGCGGCGGCCGCCTCTTCGAGGCAGCGGATCATATGCGCGGTCTGCGCGGCCAGCTTCTCTTCGCTGTGGCTCCGGGCCTCGCCTTTGAGGAGCACGGCGTTGGGGACGATGTTGACCGCCACGCCGCCTTCGATGAGGCCGATGTTGGCTGTGGTTTCGGCGTCGATCCGGCCGAGCTTCATGCGGGCGATGCCCTCGGCGGCGACCTGGATCGCGTTGATGCCTTTTTCGGGGCAGACGCCCGCGTGCGCCTCCAGGCCGTGCACCGCGATCTCGAAGCGGTTCGCCGCCGGGGCGCGGGTAAAAAGAAAGCCCACCGAGTCGCTGTCGAGCACGAGGCCGGTGCGCGCCTTGAGGCGCGCCACGTCGAGCCATTTGGCGCCGAGCAGACCGGCCTCCTCGCAGATGGTGAAGGCCACGTCGACCGGCCCGCAGGGAATTTTTTTTTCCCGCACCGCGCGGAGCGCCTCGCAGATGATCGCGACGCCGCTCTTGTCGTCGCCGCCCAGCACCGTCCGCCCGTCGCTCCGGAGAATCGTCCCGTCGAGCACCGGGACGATTCCCTCTCCCGGCGCCACCGTGTCCATGTGAGCCGAGAGCAGGAACGGCGCGGCTCCCGGCCGATCACCCGGGAAATGGGCGATCAGGTTGCCGACGTTGCCGCCCACTTTCTCGCCGGCGTCGTCGAACTCCACCTCGGCGCCGAGCTCTTCCATCTCCCGCTTGAGGAAGAGCGCCACGTCGCGCTCCCGGCGCGAGAGGCTGTCGATCTTGATCAGCTCGATCAGCAGGTTTTTAAGCCGTTCGTGATTGATCATGTCCGTGCCGGCCGGGGCTTCAGGCCCGGCTTTTGATCTGCGCCTTTTTCGCCGAGGCGCGAATGTATTTGACCGACATCGGAGAGAGGTCCCGCGGGCCGGTCATCACTTCGATAATAGCGAACGAAGGGGATTTTTCCGCCTCGTCCAAGGCCCGCCGCAACTGTGCCACAGTCTCCACCCGAAAGCCACGGCCGCCCCACAGACGGGCCAGGTCGGCGTAGCGCCAGGTGGGGAGCGCGAGCAGGTCCTGGCGCTTGGTGACGGGACGAAAGATGCCCCAGCCGCCGTTGTTGAGCAGCACCACGATCGGGGAGAGCTTGTGGCGGACGGCGTGGACGATCTCGACGCCGGTCATTTGAAAGCCGCCGTCGCCGGTCAGGATCAGCGGCCGGAGGCCCGTGCCGATCTGGGCGCCGAGCGCGCCGGGAACGGCGAAGCCCATGGAGGCGTAGAACCCCTGCGCCAGATAGGTGCCGTCGTTGCCGACCTTGATATCGATGCCGCCGAAGAGTGAATCGCCCGACTCGGCCACCACCATGAATTTTTTGCGCCGCGCGAGAAAGCGGTTGATCTCGCCGAGGACGTCGGCCACGCGCACGCGCCGGCTGAGGTCCGGCTTGGGCTTGCCCAGGTTGTCGCTGTAGACGGCCTTCTCCCGGTGGGGCTTGATGTCCGCCCTGAGCAGGCCGTGGACGAAATCGCGCAGCGTTACGTCCGTATAGGTATGAAAGCTCACGTTGACCTTGTGCTCCACGGCCCAGATCGAGCGGTGGCGGATCGCCTCCGCCGGCTGGCTGCCGCCGAGCTCGATGTCGGTCAAAAACATCCCCAGGCCAAGAATCAGGTCGGCTTTTTCCACGCGCGCGCGGATTTTCCGCGGGCTCAAGCCGCCGGAGTAGACGCCCATATACTGCGGATGGCTCATCGGGAAGGCGCCTTTGGCGAGCACCGAGGTGCAGCAGACGGCGCCCATCTTCTCGACCAGCCGGACGATATCTTTGGCGACTTTGAAGCGGTAGGCCTCGATGCCGATCAAAACCACCGGACGGCGCGCCGCGTTGAAGCGCTCCGCCGTGTCGCGCACCGCTTCGTCGAGCTTGTGGCGGTCCGATTGGGCGTGCGGCAGCTGGCCGTCCCAAGAGACGATCTCTTTCGGCACCGGGATCTCGCGCTCGACCATGTCGCGGTGGATTTCGAGATAGCCGGGCTGCTGGTTGAGCCAGATGGCGCGGATGACGGCGTCGATATCGGCGGCGGCGCGCTGGGGATCGTCGATGGTTTTGGCGGCGCAGGTGACCTCTTTGTAAATATTCAGCTGGGACTCGATCGCCCTGGCCTGATGGTGGATCAAAACGCCGAGCTTCCGCTCTTCTTCTCCCGGCCCGCCGCTGATCACCAGCACGGGCACCCGCTCGGCGAAAGAGCCCGCGACGGGGTTGACCATGTTGTGGCCGCCCGCGCCGTAAGTCACGCAGATCGCGCCGATGCGCCCGGTGCTGCGCGCGTAGCCGTCGGCGGCGAAGCCGATGCCCGGCTCGTGGGAGAGCGTGATGATTTTCAGCCCCCGGGGCCGGCCGAATTTGAAAAACAAATTGATGACCAGATCGCCCGGAATGCCGAACAGATGGGTGACGCCGATCTTCCTCAGGTAGGCGACCAGGTAGTCGCCCAGCTTCATTCGCGGTTCGATCATGGCTGTTCCTGCGCGGAGTCTGGAACCCGCACGGCGCGCAGCGCGCCGGAAAAAACGAGGTCGCCTGCCTGGCCTACGCGATAGTTAAAAAATGGTGGCGGTGGACGGACTCGAACCGTCGACTCCGCGGATATGAGCCGCGTGCTCTGACCAACTGAGCTACACCGCCGTACAGAAGTTGACAAAGGGCCGAAGCGCCGTCGAAAAGGCCTCCGGCCGGGGCGTTTAACGCCCTATTATTAACTGAAACCGCCGAAAGTCAAGGAAGTTGGCGCGCCGCCTCGTCCCAATGCCTCTTTACCGACTGCCGCGTCGGCTTTTTTTTGCCTCTCCCGATTTGAAAAAGCACTTTTTCCTCGAGCTCGAGACAGCTCAAGCGGTTGCCGTAGACCAGCCCCGTGTCCAGGCCGACTTTGTACGGCAAGTGGAAGAGAACCTCGTCCTGCGGCGTGTGGCCGAAGAGAACCGTGTACGGCAGATCGTGCCGGCCAAGGATGAATTCATCCCTGATCCAGATCATCTCTTCTTCCACTTGATCTGCCAGCGCCTTGTTGGGGTTGATCCCCGCGTGGGCGCAGAGAAAGCGCTCCGTTACGTGATACGTCTTGAGCTCGTTGAAAAACTTGAGATGCGCCGGCGGCATCAGGAGCAGGATGTCCGGCGAGGCGTGGTTCGGCTCCGCGCCGTAGCTCGCCAGCGTGGCGGCGCCGCCGTTGTAGAGAAACATATCGCCGTATTTGCCCGGAAACCCCAGGTAGGACAGGAACATGTCCTCGTGGTTCCCCTTGAGGAATATGACGTTTGCGCCGCCCGCATCGCGCCGCTCGATGAGATGTGAAACGACGGCTTTCGAATCCGGCCCGCGGTCGATGTAATCGCCCAGAAAGACCAGGCTGTCGGACGGCTCGAGCGGGAGGAAATCCAGCAGCCGGACGAGCTCGTCGACGCAGCCGTGAATGTCCCCTATGACGTAAGTCCGCATGTTCATTTATGTTAAGCCTCTCCGTACCCCAGTTCAAGCCGGCCAAACGGCCGGAAGAAAGAATTTGACGTTCCGCGCGCGATTCGGTATTCTAAGGCATATTCCATGAAAGTTCGCGACGTTTATTCCAGCTACCTCCTGGTGGCGGGGTTCATCCTGCTGGTCCTGGGCATCGGCAACTGGGTCGCCGGCGCGATGGAAATCTCCAAGTACCAGGGGTTGCTGCACAAAACCTCCGAGACCGGCCTGGAAGACAGTTACCGCAGCTTTCAGGAGCTGGACCAGCAAAAGAACGAGGAAGTGCTCCGCACCATCAACGAAGACCGCGAGAAGTACAACGCGGCGCGGGTCAAGATCGATTTTTATTACGTGGTGCTGAGCGGCGGCCGGCTGTTCTTTCTCGTGGGCGCGCTGCTTACGTTTTTCGCTTTGATCCGCCTGATCCGCCAGGACACGCTGATCAAGATCAAGCGCCTCGGCGCGACCGGGAGATTTTAAGCGGGCGGAAGAGGCTACTTGGAAGGCTTGGATTTTTGGTACTTGCGGTAATCGTAGCCGGTGGCCATCGCGAGGAGAATGTCCTCCATGCCGCCGGTTTTTTCCCGCCGGAGAATCAGCAGACGGTCGAAAAATTCCTTGAAGTCCTTGAAAACCCGCTGGTTCTCGTCGCACTTCTTGAGATAAAAGTCCTTGATCCGCGTGATCGTGAAGCGCAGCGCGGAGAACCTGAGCTCGTTGGGGAACGAGTCCCATTCCGGGAGAGATAACGGCCGGAGGCTTTCGTAGCCGGTGATCAAAGGCTCGAAGCGATCGATCTGGTAGCGGCCGTCCATGTAACAAAAGGCGTTCACCGCCGTGGCCAGGTCGTAGATCAGCTTGCCCCGGCAGGCGGCCTCGAAATCGACGATTCCCGCCAGTCGCGACCCCTTGAACTTTACATTGTCGGGAAAAAGATCGCCGTGGATGATTCCCTTGGGCAGATTGTTGTCCAAGTAGTTCTCGAGATAGGCGACCTCGTCGTCCAGCACTCTCACGATGTGCTTCAGATGCAGCGGCAGCTGCCGTCTAACTTCGCGGTAGATCGACAGAATCTTGGTGAAGCCGAAGCGGTTATCAATGCCTTTCTTATAGCCCCGCCCGATCAGGTGCAGGTCGGCGAGCGCGTGCCCGACGACCTCGAGGTGCGTCGAAGTCATTTTTTCGACCGTCAGCTCGACGCCCTCGACATATTTGCTGACCGAAACGTGCTTGCCGTGAATTTCGTGATAGTAGCGGCCTTTTTTGCTCCGCAGCGGCTGGGGGCAGGGACAGCCCTGCTTGCGCAGGTAAAGCAACAGCTCCAGCTCCTGCTTTACCTCCAGCTCGCTTTTCACCTCGTCGATTTTTACGAAAAAACGCCCCCGCTTGGTCTCCAGCAGGTAATGCGTGTTGACCGAGCCGTTGCGAACTCCGGCATAGGACAGGAGGTCGCCCAGGCCGAACTCGTCCGCAATCTTCGCGCAATCGCGCTTGTTCAAAACTGTGTAGATTGCCATGTTTGGTTTTGCCTCAGATGAGGCCGCGTTCTATGGCTTTTTTATGGCTCTCGACCCCATCAATATATTTTAAAAATGCGCTCATGTCAACGAGATTATACAGCGGTGTGTACAACTCGGGTCATATGAAACTATTCCTTGCAGATTCAATTAGTTATGACATGCCTAGAAATAGGGCACCGGACGCTTTCCAGGCCATTTTTAACCGGCGCGCGCCATTTTCGGCTATTCGGAGACCGGCATGGCTCTGATCGGTAAAGAGAGCTCGACTGAGGCAACCACCGCAAAGGGAAAACTCAATTTTAGTCTTTGGCTACGTATGGTTCCCTATTTTTTTCTTGACAAAAGCGGTGCCGGTTATCTAATGTCCCTCCCCAAGGAAAGCAGGCTTGTTTGGTTAAGAGAGAATGAACAGGCCTGACGGGCAGTTTTTCTTTTCCCGGGCTGCTAGGAAAGGTTCCCAGCGAGGCTCGTTATACCTGCCCAAGCAAGAACTACAGCCAACAGCCGCTTCGCTGGAGAGCAGGCGTGCGGGAGGGAAGGGGAATGGCAAACGGCAAGGTCAAATGGTTCAACAACTCCAAAGGTTACGGTTTCATTGAAAAAGAGGGCGGAGGGGACGTGTTTGTCCATTACAGCGCCATTCAGGGCGACGGCTTCAAGACGCTTAACGAAGGGCAGAGCGTTCAGTTCGAGATCGCGCAGGGCGAAAAAGGGCCGCAGGCGATCAACGTGGTCAAGGTTTGAAAAAGCGCGCGCGGTGAATTTCAGCAAAGATCGGGCGGAAAACCGCTAGCGGAGGAATTTTTCGATTTTTCTCTTGAGAACCGCATAGTCCATAATCGGTTTGGCTATATAATCGCTGCAACCGGCGCCGAGGGCCTTTTCCTCGTCGCGCTCCATCGCCTGGGCCGTCAGGGCGATCACCGGCAGATCTTTTCCCCAGGTAGTTTCTCTGAGCGCTTTGGTCGCCTCCCAGCCGTCCATCACGGGCATCTTTAAATCCATGATGATGAGGTCGGGCCTGGACTTCGTGGCGATATCGAGCGCCTCCTTGCCGTTAGAGGCCAGGGTAACCTCGTAATCGCCCATGCTCTGAAGCCGATAGAGGAGGATCTCGCGCGTGTCCTCGTTGTCCTCCACGACCAGTATCTTTTTGCCCTGCATGTCCGGATTCCCCTTGCTTACCGCGCGAAACTGCCGGTCGAGCCAGAGTAAGATGAGGTGGTCAGGATGTCAAGCCGAAAGAGTCCCCCTTTAATCGGAACTAATCGAGACCGGGCGATCCGTTATTGATTTTTGGCGGCTGTGGTTTATAGTCGATCTGTGCAGCCGGCTCCACAACCAGCGCGGACCCAGCCCGGCGAAGAGCGCCTGCTGGAAGATTCCGTCGTGCTCACGCGGATCGAGCGCGCCGTCAACTGGGCGCGCAAGTATTCGATTTTTCCCTATCCGTTCGCCACGGCCTGCTGCGCCATGGAGTACATGTCGCTGTCGATGTCGCCTTACGACATCGACCGGTTCGGAGCGCTCTTGCCGCGCTTCAGCCCCCGGCAGGCCGATCTGCTGATGGTCATCGGCACGGTCAATCAAAAGCTGGCGCCGGTGATGAAGCGGGTTTACGAGCAGATGGGCGAGCCCAAGTGGGTGATGGCGTTCGGCGCCTGCGCCGCCAGCGGCGGGTTTTACGATAACTATGCCACGGTCCAGGGGATCGACCGGGTCATTCCGGTCGACGTTTACGTCCCCGGCTGCCCGCCCAGGCCGGAGGCGGTCCTGGACGCCCTGATGGAGCTGCAAGGCAGAATAGCCCGCCAGAAACACCCCCTGAAATAGGCCCAAATTTACCCGGTCTTATAATGTTGACTTTAACGATCGGAATTAGTATAAATAACCAGAGCCGGCTTTAGCACCCGGCAAAATTTTTTGCCCGATAAACTGATTTGTCGGATCGGAAATATGGGAATTAAGACCCGGGCGGGAATATCATGAGCGAAACGGCGAACTGGAAAGACAGGCTCGAAAGCCGCATGCCGCCGGAGCTGGCGCGCGAGATCGATATTTTCGAGACTCAGATCGAGCTCAGAAAACAGGGCAAGATCGACGAGCGGGTGTTCGCCGAGACCCGGCTGCGCCGCGGCATTTACGGCCAGCGCTACGACAACGGCCAGCGCCACGACGGACAAAAAATCCAAAAGCTCAAGCTCGCCGCCGGCGGGCTCACGAAAGGGCCGGACACCGCCTGGGACGCCCCCGGCATGATGCGCATCAAAGTGCCGTTCGGCGGCTTGAACCCCGAGCAGATGGAAGCTCTGGCCGATTTGTCGGAGGAGTACGCCGACGGCATTTCCCACGTCACGACGCGCCAGGACATCCAGTATCATTTCGTCCACATCGAAGACACCCCGGCCTTGATGCGGCGGCTGGCCGCGGTCGGCATCACCACGAGGGAGGCGTGCGGCAACGTCGTGCGCAACGTCACGGCGTGCCCGCTGTCGGGCATCTGCCGCAGCGAGGCCTTCGACGTCACCCCTTACGCCAAGGCCAGCGCCAAGTTTTTGCTCGGCCATCCGGACACGCAGGATTTCGGCCGCAAGTTCAAGCTGGCCTTTTCCGGCTGCGCCGGAGAGCCGTGCGGTCTCACCAGCATGCACGATCTCGGCGCCATCGCCAAAACCCGGGTCGACAACGGCGCGGAGCGCCGCGGCTTCGAGTTCTACGTCGGCGGCGGGCTCGGCGCGGTGCCCTACAAGGCGCAGCTGTTCGACGAGTTCCTGCCCGAGGAAGAGCTGCTGCCGATGGCGCAGGCGATCGCGCGCGTCTTCGCCCGCCTGGGGGAGAAGCGCAACCGGGCGCGCGCCCGCGTCAAGTTCCTGATCGCCAACCTGGGGATCGAAAAATTCCGCCAGCTCGTGCTCGAAGAGCGGCAAAAGCTGGCGCCGGACCCCCGCTGGACCGATTTTCTCGCCACCGTCAACGAGCCGGACGAAGGCCCGCTCAAGGGCGGCGCGGCGCTGAACGGCGCCGAGCGGCCGGAGGGATTCGACGCCTGGTACGCCACCAACGTGTACCGCCAGAGGCAGCGCGGCTACGCCGCCGCCATGATCACTCTGCCGCTCGGCGACATCACCGCCGATCAGCTGCGGGCGCTGGCCGCCGTGGCGCGCCGATTCATCAAAGACACGATCCGCACCACGGTGGAGCAGAACATTCTGCTGCGCTGGGTGAGCGAGACCGATCTGCCGGACCTCTACCGGGCGCTCAAGACGATCGGGCTGGCCGAGCCCAACGCCGGCACCATCGTCGACGTCACTTCGTGCCCCGGCACCGACACCTGCAAATTGGGCATCGCCTCGTCCCGGGGGCTCGCGAAGGAGCTGCGCCGCAGCCTCGGCGAAAAGAGCTTCCAGCTCGATCAGGCGGTCAAGGATTTGCGGATCAAAGTCAGCGGCTGCTTCAACTCGTGCGGCCAGCACCACATCGCGGACATCGGCTTTTACGGCATCAGCCGGAACATCAACGGCTACACGGTGCCGCATTTCCAGGTCATGCTGGGCGGGAAGTTTCGCGACAACGCCGGCGCCTACGGCCTGGCGATCGGCGCGGTGCCGTCCAAGCGCATCCCGGACGTGGTGGCGCGCGTCACCGACCGGTACGTCGCGGAGCGGCAAAAAAACGAGAGCTTTCAGGACTTCATCGGCCGGATCGGGAAAAAAGAGATCAAGGCGATGCTCGACGATCTGACCCGCGTGCCGGCCCACGACGTCGCGCCGGCCTATTACAGCGACTGGGGCGACCCGCGCGAGTTCACGCTGAACGACATGGGCGTCGGCGAGTGCGCCGGCGAGGTGGTCTCCCAGGCGCAGTTCACCCTGGCGGCGAGCGAGCGGGAGCTGTTCGAAGCGCAGGTGCGCTTCGAGTCGGGCGAGCTGAAAACGGCCGTCGCCGGCGCCTACGGCGCCATGGTGCGGGCGGCCGAGGCGCTCGTCAAGATGCAAAATCCCGACGCGCCGGCCGGCCAGGAGGCGATCGTCGCCGAGTTCCGCCGGCTCTTTTACGACACCCAGCTCTTCTTCGACAGGTTTGCCGGCAGCTCGTTCGCCGACCATCTCTTCAAGGCGCGCGAGGCGCTCGGGCGGGCGAACGGCCTGGAAAAGGGCGCGGCGCTGCAGCGCCTCCAGGAGGCGCAGCTTTTCATCGACGCGGCCCACGCCTGCTACAACAAGATTTCGGGCGCCGCAGCTCCCGTTCCGGTCGCGGCGGCGGGAACCGAAGCCGGGGGAGCGTAAAGGCGGTCATGGATCTCAACAAGATCAACGTGAAGTTTTTCGTCGCCGACCCGGACGGCGTCTCTCCTGGAGTCTCCTTGGACGCTTTCATCGGAGTTTTCAATTCCTGGATCCAGGCGTCGGACGGCGAATATTACGATCTCGCCGACTACGGCCATGTCCCGGCCGGGCCGGGGATCGTGCTGGTCGCGCACGAGGCCAATATCAGCATCGACAACGGCGAAAACCGCCTCGGCCTGCTGTACAGCCGCAAGCAGCCGCTCGCCGGCGCCAACCGGGAAAAGCTCGGGAGCGCGTTCAAGGCGGCGCTCGGCTACTGCCGCAAGATCGAGGACGAGCCGGCGCTCGGCGGCCGGCTCAGCTTCCGCGCCGACGAGGCGCTCGTCATCGTCAACGACCGGCTGGCGGCGCCGAACACCGAGGCGACCTTCGCCGCGGTGAGGCCCGACGTCGAGGCGCTGGCCCGGACGCTGTTCGGCGGCGCGGAATTTTCACTCGAAAGAGAGCCGGACCCGAAGAAGCGGTTCGGCGTCAGGATCAAAAGCGCCGCTTCTTTGGATATCCAGGCATTGCTCGAAAATATCGCCGGCAACGCAAACTGAAACGGGAGGGGTAGAAGAATGTCGCAAGAGAAAATCAACGGGAACGGCAACGGGCATAACGGCCGCAACGGCAAGGACCTGGAGAGCCTCGACGCCGAGGGCATCCTCAAGTGGGCGTTCGAAAAGTATTATCCCCGGCTGGCGCTCGCCTGCTCCTTCCAGGCGGAGGAATCGGTCCTGATCGACCTGATGTACCGCCTGCGCGGATCGGATTTCAGGATCTTCTCGCTCGATACGGGCCGGCTGAACCAGGAGACCTACGACTGCATGGACGCGATGCGCGAGCGCTACGGCATCCAGGTCGAAGTCTATTTCCCCGACGCCGGCCGGGTCGAGAAGATGGTCCGCGACAACGGCCTCAATCTCTTCTACCGGTCGGTCGAGTCGCGCAAGCTCTGCTGCGATATCCGCAAGGTCGAGCCGCTCAACCGGGCGCTTAAAAATCTCGACGCCTGGATGACCGGGCTGCGCCGCGAGCAGGCGCCGACCCGGACCGACCTGACCAAGGTCGAGGTCGACGCGGGCCACGGCGGCATGGCCAAGATCAACCCGCTGATCGACTGGACGTACCAGCAGATCTGGGACTACATCAAGGAAAACAACGTCCCGTACAACAAGCTCCACGATCAGGGCTACCCGAGCATCGGCTGCGCTCCCTGCACGCGCGCCGTCCAGCCGGGCGAGGACATCCGCGCCGGCCGGTGGTGGTGGGAAAATCCGGATACCAAGGAATGCGGCCTCCACGTGCATAAGGAAGAGGCCGTGGGCGACAAGGCTTAACCATGATTGGGAAATTCAATGTTTGAGAATTCTGTTGTCATAGTGTCGGCGGCGTTGACGCTCTTTGCCGCCGCGGCCGTCTATCTGTCGTTCGCCCACCGCGCGAAGCGCCGGCGCGCGGGCGCGCCATCCGCCGCCGCTCCCGAGGCGGACCGCTGGATCGTTCTGGAGATCGAGCGAAAAGGCAAGGCCGGGGATGGAGTTCTGTGGGAAGTCCGTGATAGTAGAGAAGTCGTGCGATGAAACTCCATCCGGCAAATTACCTGCGGCTCTTCTCCTTCGCCAAGCGATTCCACGCCGAGCGCTGTCGACCCTCCTCGCAGAGCCGCTGAGCTTTCCCGCCTTTCTCCCTAAAGAGGCCGGGAGAGATTGCGCCCGGCGGAGCCATGGCACCGGGATGAACAATCATCGCTTCGGTTCTTTAAGGAGAATAAATGCGTCTTCGGATTCTCAAGCTTATTTTAGTCGTCCTATCGGCTCTGCAGCTCTTCCACTCCAGCCCGGCTAACGCCGGGACCGCTCTGCTGAACGCCTCCTACGATCCCACGCGCGAGCTCTATCAGGACTTCAACGCGGTTTTCGCCAGGTACTGGAAGGCGAAGACCGGCCAGGATATTACGGTCCGCCAGTCGCACGGCGGCTCGAGCAGCCAGGCGCGCGCCGTGATCGACGGCCTGGAGGCGGACGTGGTGACGCTGGCGCTCGCCTACGACATCGACGTGCTCGCCGAAAAGGCCAGCCTCGTGCCGAAGAACTGGCAGACGCGGCTGCCGCACAACAGCTCGCCGTACACCTCGACGATCGTCTTCCTGGTGCGGAAGGGCAATCCCAAGGGAATCAGGGATTGGGACGATCTCTTGAAGCCGGGCGTCGCGGTCATCACGCCCAACCCCAAGACCTCCGGGGGCGCGCGCTGGAATTATCTCGCCGCCTGGGGGTATGCTCTGCTCAAGTCCAAGCGCGACGAGGCGGCGGCGAAGGATTTTGTCGCCCGGCTCTTCAAAAACGTGCCGGTGCTCGATTCCGGCGCGCGCGGCTCGACCACGACCTTCGTCGAGCGCGGCATCGGCGACATCCTGATCAACTGGGAAAACGAAATCCTGCTGGGCGGCAAGGAGCTGGGGAAGGACAGGTTCGAAGTCGTGGCGCCGCCGACGAGCATCCTCACCGAGCCGACCGTGAGCGTGGTGGACAAGGTGGTCGACAAGCGCGGCACGCGCGCGGCGGCCGAGGCTTATTTGAATTATCTTTACGGCCCCGAAGGGCAGGAGATCGCGGCCCGGCACTATTACCGTCCCGTGGACGCCAAGGTCGCCGCCAAGTACGCGGCGCAGTTTCCCAAGATCAAGCTGTTCAAGCTGGCGGAGGTCGCCGGCGACTGGCAAAAGGCGAACAAGGCGCATTTCGCCGACGGCGGGCTGTTCGACAAGATCTACCAGCCCGGCAGGTAAGGAGAGCGGAGCTCGATGGCGACGATGGTTCTCAAGCGGCGGAGCATCCTCCCGGGCTTCGGCCTGGCGATGGGCTTTACGCTGCTCTACCTGAGCCTGATCGTGCTGCTCCCGCTCTCGGCGGCGTTTTTCAAGACCGCGACGCTGGGGTGG
>DASWFA010000064.1:0-3492 GCA_036394475.1 Binatia bacterium | reverse complement strand
CCTCATCCACCGGTTCATGGAATGGCCCGTGCTCGTCCGCCCCGACGTGGTCGCGATCGCGATCCTCGTCTCGGGCGGGGTGGGCATTTTCTTCGGCTTCTACCCGGCGCGCAAGGCGGCGCAGCTCGATCCGATCGACGCGCTCAGGTACGAATAATCGGCCGGTGAAAAAGGCCCATCTGCGTCGTTGCGCTCGGCCGACTCGCTCGACGTACTGGAAAAAGTACGCCTCCGCTCGTCGGCGCATCG
Source organism: Binatia bacterium (assembly GCA_036394475.1). Classification (GTDB taxonomy): domain Bacteria; phylum Desulfobacterota; class Binatia; order UBA9968; family UBA9968; genus JAJPJQ01. The sequence goes on along the minus strand of DASWFA010000064.1, from coordinate 3,243 downwards.
CGCGCCTAGCATCTGGGACCTTTTTGACCGGCCTACGAAGAGTTTTACGGCAAGTCTATCAAGACTCGATTCAGCGAAATTTCTCTCGGCTATAACATGAAAGTGTACGATTAGGGCCATGCCGGATCAGAATTAACGAAGATGCCGCGCCGTTTTTCCTGGATGGGCGAAGACGAGTTCTGTGAGTTCGAACTGGAGGGCCAGACGTTTGTGGTATATGAGCCCTTCGGCGACAGCAGCCGCTATTGAATCGGGCCGAAACCTCTTTTATGGTGTCCGCAGGTCGAGGGAGTAAGAAGCTATTTTTTGCGCCATAGATCTTTATTCGGGCTATTCGTCTGGTAACTTCCGCTTACGTATCTCTTTTTTACCGGCTGTTTTAATCGCTTCGACTAATTCGAAATCTATCTCCGACCGGAACGCGTTGATGCGCGCCACCTTGACGCGGACGCGGTCGCCCAGGCGGAACTTGCGGCCGTGGCGGCGGCCTTTGATCAGGTATTCTTTTTCGTAATAATTATAATCGTCGTCCTTGAGCGAAGAGAGCTTCACCAGCCCGTCGACGAAATAGTCCTCCAGCTCGACGAAGAAGCCGAAGTTCGTGAGGCTCACGATGAAGCCGCCGAACTCCTCGCCGATCTTGTCCATCATGAACTGGGCCTTCTTGAGATCGACCATCTCGCGCTCGGCACTCATCGCCCTGCGCTCGCGCGCGGAGGTGTGCTTGCCGGCCTCGTCCATGTAGCGGTCGAGCTCTACGCGCTCGCTCTCCTTCAGTTTTTTATCGCTCAGGATCTCTCCGAGCATCCGATGGACGATCAGGTCGGGGTAGCGCCGGATCGGAGACGTAAAGTGCGTGTAGCAGGTCGAGGCGAGGCCGAAGTGGCCGATGTTTTCCGGCGCGTAAATCGCCTGCTTCATCGAGCGCAGCAGGACGTGGTTGACGACCTTCTCCTCCGGCTTGCCGCGGGCGGCTTCGAGGATCTTTTGCAGCTCCTTGGGGGCGATTTTCTCGCGCTTGAGCGGCAGGCGGTAGCCGAGGCTCAGCAAGAAAGGCGCGATCTCCTCCAGCCCCTCGTGCTCCGGCCCTTCGTGCACGCGGTAGAGCAGGGGGAATTTTTTTTCCGTCAGGCGGCGCGCCACGGCTTCGTTGGCGGCGATCATGAACTCCTCGATGATCCGATGCGCGATCGAGCGCTCGGCGCGGACGATGTTTTCCGGCATCCCCTGCAGGTCGAGGACGATCTCGGCCTCGGGAAGATCGAAGTCGAGAGTCCCGCGCGCCCGCCGCTGCCCGTACAATAATAAAGCCAGCTCTTCCATCAGCTTGAAGCCGTCCACGAGGCCGGGGTAGCGCTCCAGGCACTCGGGGTCTTTGTCCACCAGGATGCGGCGGACATCCGTATACGTCATGCGCGCGTGGCTCCGGATGACCGAATGGAAAAAACGGCTTTGGATCACCTCGCCGCCCGGGCTGATCTCGATCAGGGCGGTTTTGGTGAGCCGCTCCTCGTTCGGGTTCAGGCTGCAGATGCCGTTGGAAAGCTCCTCGGGCAGCATGGGGATGGCGCGGTCGGGGAAATAGACGCTGGTGGCCCGCTCGTAGGCATCCCGATCGAGCGCGGTTCCCGGCTTCACGTAGTGGGCCACGTCGGCGATCGAGACGTATAAAAGATAATTGCCGTCCTTCTTCTCGACGTAGACGGCGTCGTCGAAGTCGCGCGCCTTTTCGCCGTCGATCGTCACGATGTTGAGCGCGCGCAGGTCCATGCGCGCGCTCATCTCCCGGGGATCGATCGTCTGGGAGGTCTCGGCGGCCTCGCGCTTCGCCTCGGGCGAGAAGGCGGTCGGGAGATTGTAGCGAAAAATAATCGAGCGGGCCTGGATCTCCGGATCGTCCGGACTGCCGAGCGTCTCCAGCAAATCGGCCTCGGGCGTGGAATAGCCGCTGCCGTATCGGGTGATCTCGGCGGCGATGACGGCGCCCGTTTCGGGCCTCGGGCCGCCGCGGCCGAGCGGGATCGCCGGCGCGATGCGCGGGTCCATGGGAATCAGATAGCCCTGCCCCTGGTGCTCCTCGTAGGTGCCGACGAGCCGCTTCTGCCCGCGCTCCAGGACCTGCGCGATATGGGTCTCGTCGCCGCTGCGCTTGCGTTCGACGCGCGCCAGGACGCGGTCGCCGTGCATGACGCCCCGCATCTCGCGCCGGCTGAGATAGAGGTCGTCTTTGGTCCGGTCGTCGAGGATCAAAAAGCCGTAGCCGTCCGGGTGGGCGTGGACGCGGCCGGTCACGCCGTTGCCGGCGCTCGGCAGCGCGTAATGGTTCTTTTTGAGCCGGACGAGCCGGCCTTCCTTGACCAGCGCCCGCAGGCTCTCGACGACGTCGTTCAGGTCGCCGCGCGGCGCGCCGACGCCCTTCAGGACCTCCGCCGGCGTCAGGCGCTGGCGCGGCCGGGAGCGGAAATAGGAAAGAATTTTTTCCGGGGTGCCGGTGCTGGCCATATGTTCAAGTATGCAGGAAAAAGGGCGAAGGATGAAGGACGCGCCGCATTATTCGTCGGTCGAAAGCTCCTGCATCAGCCAGTCGTCGCCGACCTCGGCCGGCCGGGGAATCTCGAGCAGATCGATCTCTTTTTTCATCCCGTCCAGCATGCCGCGCGCCACGGCGAGATAGTCCTCGACGACGAGGACGACGATGATCGCCTTTTTGCGGTCGACCGTGCGGATGAGTCCGACGACTTCGTAGGATTCGATGACGAACTTGACATAGGCGATGTCCTCCGGGCGGAGCTCGAAGTAAAATTCATGGAGATTCATAGGCGATTCATTTTCCAAGCAACTGTTCCAATCCTTTCTGAATGCGCTCGCGCCGGGTTTTTTTCGGCCCCTTTTCTCCTTGGTCCGGCTGCGCTTCGGTTTTTTTCGCCGCCAGACCCTTCTGGAGCTGCCGCTCCAGCTTCTCCACGTCCGGCCTGGCCTGGATGTGCGCCAGCGTCCCTTCGATGCGAAAAGGCACGGCGAGACGGCCTTTGGCATCGGCGAGGTAGCGGACGTTCTTAGACTCCTGCGCCAGCTCCCGGGTGAAGTCCGGCGACAGCGCCAGCGTCGCGTCCCATTTCATACTCTTGTCCATGCCGATCGAGCCGTCGGCGGCGAGGCTGTACTCGGCGGCGGCGAGGAGCAGGTCCTTGCTGGTGGCCCGTCCTTCCCGGAGCGTGAAAGTCGCCGTCAGGGAATCGAAGG